>CAZOIX010000049.1:0-11987 GCA_964579685.1 uncultured Mycobacterium sp. | reverse complement strand
GGGTGGCGTCAGCGACGTCGGATGGGGGCGCCAGCCCAGGGGCCGCCTGTCCATCAGCGTGCTTCGGCATCTCGCGTCGCAAGCACCGCGCGCCCGCGCCCGACCTGATACGTCGGATCCGAGGGCGGGGGGGACGTTTGACGGCGAGGTCGTCGACGTTCTGTGTATCGGATCGGGTGGCGCGGGACTGGCTGCCGGTGTCGCTGCCGCCGATGCGGGCCTGAACGTGCTCGTCGCCGAACCGGGCCAGGAGCCCATGGCAGCGTCGGAGCCGGACGGCGACAGCGAGTCATGGGCAACAAGGCTTCAGCAGCGATGGGGAGTCAAGGAATTCGACATCGCGACCAGCACGTACCTCGAGGAGCTGACCCGCGACCTAGGTTCGCCGGCTTCTGCGAGGCCCACTGACCACCTTCCGGTCGATACGGTTGAGGCATTCGCCGGTGCGGACGTCGATCCGACCGACCCAGTACCACCGTTTCACGGGTCAGAGCTGGCTACGTGGGCGCGTGAATGCCTCACATCACCCTTTGGCATGTTGTTCGGCCGCGTGCGCTCATCGATGCTGACTCCGCTGCGCAAGGCCGACGGTACGAACATCAGGGCGGGCCTTCTCGCGCCAGTGCCGTGGATCTGGGGCCGCGAGTTGACTGTTCGGCAGTGGTTGTCCGAGCTGGCGCAGGAAAAAGGTGTCAGCATTCACGAGTCGTGCACCGTCGAGCGACTGCTTTTCGACGAGGGCCAGCTCGTCGGCGCGGTACTCGACACACCGCAAGGCGTCCGACCGGTACGAGCGCGGCGTGGCGTGCTGCTCGGCACGAGTTCTTCGATCGTCGACCATGCATTGGAGATGTTGCCGATGGCCATCGGCGGCACCACACTGTGTGTCGTCGGCAGGACGGCAAGTCGGTTCGCGCGGCTCGAGTTCCTTCGCAGCGCGGCGTCGTTCGACGTACACGCGCCACCTGGTCGCCTCGCCTGAGGTAGATCTCGAAACCGCCGTCTTCGTCGGCGTCCAGAATGGCCTGCTTCTAAGGGGTTGACCCCCTGCCTACGCTGTGCTCCAATAGCTGTAAGTAAGTGGTTACTTATGAAGGAGGAGCGAAATGTTTGGACCGTCGCGGAATCGCATCCCCGTCTCCACCTGGTTGCGAGTGAGCCTGACGACCGCCGCCCTGGCTGCGACCACTGTGCTGTCGTCCGGGTGCGTACCCGTCATGGCCGCAGTTGTCGTCGCCCCCGTCCCACCAGTGGTGTAGGCCTATGCGTCCGGGTGCTCCGGAGGGGTGAGCATCCGGTCAACATCGCAAACACAGACGGACCACTCGAGCCTGGGGGTAGGTGGCGAATGTTGGGGAACCGGGCCGCTCATGAAGCGGAGCCGACGATACGGCGGGAGCTGGTCGTCGGGTGGAACAGCCGCACGGCAGGAGATCCGTGAATCCATTCACGAGGGTCTGGGAGTGGTGGCGAGCGTTGTGGGATGAGGCCCGGTTGCTGCGGGAATTCAAGAGGCGGCAGCGAGATGCTGTGGATCCGCGCACGAGCGAGAGTCCGCCGTGTGCTCAGGACGCCGGCGATGATGCGCCGCGGCGGGATGGACCGTGAAAACGGTCGCCCATCTCTGACCGTCTAGTTGTCAACCCCTTCGACCAAGGCGGTGCTCAATTGGCGGGTCACCGACGACAAGAGCGTGCCCATCCGGGTGACCGCCGCTCCGCTCATCGGATCTGCACTGGGGACCAGGCTGAGCATCAGGGAGATGCGGGAGTCCAGCCCGAGGATCGGGGAGTCGATGTGGCTCACCGTGTACGTGCCCTCCGGCGCGAGGCTGACCGGGAACCACTCCTCTTGATGGATCAATTCGTCGGTCAACGCCTGTGCCAACTGGCTCAGACGCGTCGACCGCACCTCCGCGTTGCGGACGATCAACGCGAGTTCCTGGAGTCGGATGTCCGGCAGCAGATGAAGCCCTACCCCAAAACCCCGCTCTCGTGCGTTGGCGATGGCTTCCCGATACCGATCGCGCACGTCTTCGGGCAGCGTGCCCAGCCAGCGCTCGCGCGCGTCCGGACCGGTCCAGGCGACAGTCGACGCCCCATACGGCGCGCGGTGGGGAAATTGGGTGCCGATCGGCATCGGGTGGCCGCCGCCGTGACTGCTGCGTACCTGGTCAACGACGGTCGAATAATCCTCGCTCACCGAAAACGCCACGCAATGGGCGTCGGTCGCTGCCGACAGCTCGACCATCGCGGAGCGGGCCAGCATGAGGGCCGGATAGCGGCCGGCCGCTTCTTGTCCGAGGCGGACGAGCGCGGGTCCGAGGTGGTAGGTCTTGCGGATCGGGTCGCGTAGCAGCCAGCCCGCGCGGAGCAACTCCGACAGCATCGAGTGGCAGCTCGCCTTGTGGACGCTCAGGTGGCGTGAGACCTCGGCCAGCGTCATGCCACGACTCCCGCCGCCTGCCAGATGCTCGAACAGGTTCACGACCCGCTCGGTCTGCGGCGACGGTCGGGCAGCCATCGGCCGATAGTCGCATAATGCGACTGCTTGCGGTGCGATAAGCGACCATGTGACGATGGCCACAATGAACGACCTTCGCGGCAAAGTGGCCGTCGTCACCGGGGGAGCAGGCGGGATCGGCCAGGCTTTGGGCAGGCGATTCGGCGAGGAGGGCATGAAGGTCGTCCTGGCCGACGTGCTGCCCGCACCGCTCGACGAGGCAATACGCGCACTCACCGACGACGGCATCGAGGCGCTCGGGGTGGTCACCGACGTCACCGACTTTTCCTCGGTCGAGTTGTTGGCGAAAGCGACACTCGAACACTTCGGCGGGGTGCACGTGGTGTGTAACAACGCGGGCACCGGCGGGGTCTCCGAGGGCTACATGTGGGAACACGACCTCGCCGACTGGCGCTGGGGCATCGATGTCAATGTGCTGGGCGTCATCCACGGCATCAAGGCCTTCGTGCCCCTGCTGCTCGAGCAGGGCGACGGGCACGTGGTCAACACCTGCTCAGGCAACGGCGGATTCGCCCCGATCGCCAGGGGCGCGATGGGCGGCGCCGCCACGGCGGTCTACCCGATGACCAAGGCCGCGGTGCTGTGCCTGACCGAAAGCCTCTACACACACCTGGAGATGACGGGAACCCGGGTGCGCGCACACGTTCTGTTCCCCGGCGGCTTCCTGAACACCGGCATCTGGGAGTCGTGGCGGCACCGGCCCGACCAGTACGCCGCGACACAGCAGCGGCGAACGCCCGACCAGACCTTGAAGAAGGTCCTGGACCGCTTCGAATCTGCGGGCTATCACGTCGAATTCACGCCGCTGGAGTCGGTCGCCGACCAGGTCGTCGACGGAATCCGAGCCGACAGCTTCTGGATGATGGGCCCCCCGGCGCCCTCCGACCAGGTGGTGACCAAGAAGGCCGAATCGATCCTGTCTCGCAGCGACCCCGATTATCTGGTCGACGTCCTCGGTAAGCACGCCGAGAGTGACTCGGAGAACGAAGGAGGAAAGCGTTGAGCACCACCACAGTTCGCTACGGACCCCGTCCACCTGAGGCTCGAGTCGACCACGAGATCGACGCCACCAAGGCGCCGATCGCCACCGAGGCCGTCACCGTCACCTACCTCACCGATCCCGAGATCATCGCCGCGGTTCTGCCCAAGCCACTGCAGCCTGCGGCCGAACCGCTGGTCCGGATTCAGCTTCAGCGGGTCCGGATCGAGGGCAGGCCGCCGTTCGGGTCCGCCGTGTTCTCGGTGACCGCCCGGCACGGCGACGTGGTGGGCGACTATCCGCTGTTCATGCCGCAATCCACCGAACAGTCGGTCACCGGCGGACGCGAAACCTTCGGCGAGCCAAAGAAATTGGCCGACATTGCGGTTGAGCGCGATTCAGACAGCGTCACCGCCGGCGTCACCCGGCTGGGCTATCCGCTCATCACTGTGGGCGGCCGTGTCACCGGCTCGGCGGAGTTGCCGCCCGACCAGGTGAACACCGAGTTCTACTTCAAGTTCCTGCGTGCGCCCGACGGCGACGGCATCACCGACCCTCACCTGGTCTATGGCGACTACCACCGCCACTACGAGCTGCTGGAGACGATCGACGGCACCGTCGAGTTGGGGGAGTCACCGCTGGATCCGGTGGCCGACATCGTTATCCGCGAGATCACGTCGATCACGTGGTGCCGCCGCCGCACTGTGCAGGTGGGGCGGATCGCGGAGCGGGTACCGCAGGAATGGCTGTTGCCGTACGTGCATCAGCGCTACGACGACGTGGCCCTGCTCGCCGCCCCGAGGCCCGAGCCCACCCGGGTATAGCGCATGGACCGCTATGCCGTCATCTCGGCCGATTGTCACGCCGGCGCCGACCTGCTCGACTATCGCGAGTACCTCGATCCGCTGTACCGAGACGAATTCGACCGCTGGGCAGCCACCTACATCAACCCGTTCGCCGACCTCGCCGATGCCGACGCCGAACGCAACTGGGACAGCGACCGCCGGAACGCCGACCTGGACAAAGAAGGTGTCGCGGGGGAGGTGATCTACCCCAACACCATTCCGCCGTTCTTTCCTTCGTCGAGCCTGGCAGCGGCACCACCCGAGAGCGCCCGCGAGCTCGAGCTGCGCTGGGCGGGTCTGCGTGCGCACAACCGCTGGCTGGCCGACTTCTGTTCCCGCTCGCCCGAGCGGCGTGCCGGGGTGGGGCAGATCATGCTCCAAGACCTCGACGAAGCCGTCGCCGAGGTGGCGCAGATCGCCAAACTCGGTCTGCGCGGCGGGGTTCTGTTGCCCGGGATCCCGCCCGGGGCGGCTATTCCACAGCTGTACGCCGAACACTGGGAGCCGCTGTGGGCGGCGTGTGCCGAGGCCGGCCTCGTGGTCAACCACCACGGTGGCAACGCCGGACCGAGCCCGCTCGACGGGTGGGGCAGCTCGTTCGCGGTGTGGGTGTACGAGACGCACTGGTTTGCCCACCGGGCGCTGTGGCACCTGATCTTCAGTGGAGTGATGGATCGCTATCCGGATCTCACCGTGGTGTTCACCGAACAAGGGGCCGGGTGGATTCCGGCGACCCTCGAATCACTGGACGTCGCGGCCTCCCGGTACGCCCGTGAGGGCTCGGCGATCGCGCGCTTCGCCGGCCCAACCGCGGGCTCGTTGACTCTGCACCCCAGCGAGTACTGGGCCCGCCAGTGTTACGTCGGCGCCAGCTTCATGCGACCCGTCGAGTGTGCCGAACGCCATGACATCGGTGTCGACCGCATCATGTGGGGGAGCGACTACCCGCACCTGGAGGGAACGGGCTTCTTCACCCGAGAAGCGTTGCGTTACACCTTCTCTGGCGTTCCTGCCGAGGAGGTGGCGGCCATGCTCGGCGGGAATGCCGCTACCGTCTACGGCTTTGACCTGGCGGCGCTTCAGCCGTTGGTCGACCGCATCGGCCCGACGGTGGTCGAGGTTGCCGAGCCGCTGGCCGCGGTACCGGCAGGTGCGAGCAGCACCGTCTTCGAGCCGGACCCCATCCGTACCTGGTAGCGAAAGGACTCTCACCATGGCATCCCTGGACAACTACGTGATCATCTCCGCGGACACCCACGCCGAGCTCCCGACCGAGCGGTACCGGGAGTACGTCGACCCCGAATACCGCGAGGATTTCGAGACCTACCTCGCCGAGAAGATCGCCGCATCGCAGGCCGGCGGTTTCATCGACGAGGAGTTCGCGCAAGCGTGGTTCTCCGAGAACGGCGAAGGCATCGCCGGCGGATGGGATGTCGCGCAACGAGATAAAGAACTCGACGGCGACGGCGTGGCCGGTGAGGTGATCTTCCCCGACGCCGACGCCGTGACCGGTGTCGCCGGCGCGCCCTTCGGCGCGGGTCTTGGACAGTCGGGCAACCTCGATCCCGGGCGTGCGATGGCCGGGGCGCGTGCACACAACCGGTGGCTCGCCGAGCTGTGCAGCCACAGCCCCGAGCGGCGGGCCGGTGTTGCGGTGATCCCGATCCTGGCCGATGTCGACGCGGCGGTCGCCGAGATCACCCGTGCGGCCGATGCCGGTCTGCGGGGCGGGATCCTGATCCCGGTGCTCTGGGGTGATTACCCGCCCTATCACGACCGTCGCTACGACAAGGTCTGGGCCGCCTGCCAAGACCTGCAGATGCCGGTGCACACCCATGTCGGTCCGGCCCCGAGTGAGGAATACGGACCGCACCTGGGCATCTACACCACCGAGGTGCGGTGGTGGGGAGCCAGACCGCTGTGGTTCGCCTTGTGGGCAGGCGTATTCGAGCGCTTCCCCAAACTGCGCTGGGGCGCGACCGAGTGCGGTGCCTTCTGGGCCAACGATCTGCTCTGGCTGATGGACACCCGCTTCCTGCGTGAGCACTCGGCGAAGAAAATGAGCCGGTTACTCGAAGGCGACCTGACGATGCCTCCGTCGGAGTACTTCGACCGCAACTGCTTCATCGGGGCCACCACGACCGAGCGCCGGGAACTTGCTCGACGCTACGAGATCGGGGTCTCGAACATGCTGTGGGGCAACGACTATCCCCATCCGGAGGGAACCTGGCCGAACACGCGCAAATGGCTGCGGCACGCGTTCTGGGACATCCCCATCGACGAGACCCGTCAGATGCTCGGGTTGGCCGCAGCCGAGATATACCATTTCGATCTCGCGGCTCTTGCACCGCTCGTCGAGCGAATCGGCCCGAACCCGCAGGATTTGGGTCAGGACGACTCGGTGAGCATCCCCAAATGGGAAGCGGCCCGCACGGCTGGGCGTCATTGGCTCACGGAGGCGGAGCCCCTTGCCGACCTGGTCGAGAACTGAGTATGGAGCACGGTGGTCCGCTGAGCGGCATTCGGGTGCTCGAGTTGTCGATTGCGCTCACCGGTCCCTACATCGGTGCGCTGTTTGCGGATCAAGGCGCGGATGTCGTGAAAGTGGAACGACCCGATATCGGCGACATCTTGCGCTGGATCGGGCCGAGCGTGAACGGGTTGAGTGCCGTGTTCAGGGTCTGCAATCGCGGTAAGAAGTCCATCGCCGTGGATGTGCGCACCGAGGAAGGTCGTGAGATCGCACTCGAACTGGCGGCGCGGGCCGACGTCGTGATCCAAAACTTCCGCCCGGGCGTGGCCGAACGGCTCGGCGTGGGATACGACGATGTGGTCACGGTGAACCCCGACGTCGTCTATCTGTCGCTGACCGGTTTCGGCGAGGTCGGACCGTATCGGGACCGAAGCGCGTATGACACGGTGATTCAGGCCTACGGCGGGGTCGCATCCAGCCAGGCGGCACCACTGGGCGAAGGGGAACCGATATTCCTTCAGCAGGTGCTCGCCGATAAGGTCACCGCTCTGTACGCCAGCCAGGCCGTCACCGCGGCGCTCTTCGCCCGTGCGAACGGGCGCGGCGGACAACACGTGCACGTCTCGATGGTTGACGCCGTCGTGTCGTTTCTGTGGACAGACGCCGCAGGCAATGAAGTTCTGCTGGATGCCGACGGTTCCCAACCGTCCAGCTTCTCCTCGGGCTTCAGGCCGTTTCGCTTCATCGATGGGTGGGGCGTGGTGACTCCGATCTCGGACTCAGATTTCGCCGGCATGTGCCGCGCGTTGGACGCACCCGGCGCCGATGACCCGCGGCTGGCGACCGCCGATCTTCGCAACCAGCACCGGCCGCTGATGGCACAGGTGATGGAGTCCTGCTATGCGGGCGCAGCGACACTCACCGCGGAACAAGCGATCGCGCGATTCGAAGCCGAGGATGTGCCGTACGCGATGATCGTTCCTCCCGACGAACTGCCCAACGACCCGCACGCCATCGAGATGGGATTGTTCGAGGAAGCCGACGATCCAGTGGTTGGGCGCACCCGTATCCCGAGGCATCCGGCGCTGTTCGATGTCACGCCCGCGCGACTCGCCGGCCCTGCCCCGACGTTGGGGCAGCACACCACGCATGTCCTGAGCCAGCTGGGCCGCTCAGATCAGGAGAGCGGACTGCGGGAAGCGCGCGTCGTCGCGGGATGAGAGCCGGAGCGCCGCCCTTCGCCTGCGCGGCAGAGAAATCTTTGGAAGAATATGTTTGCTCACGGGGGTGACGGGGTACCCCCGCGCAGTAGTGGGCCTTGCGGGCAGCTTGGCTCATGAGTACGGGGAGGACCAGTGGCCAGAAGAATCGAATACACCGGCGAGCGGTGTGAATGTGGGCAGCCGAAATATGCGCGGGTGGTGTCCCTCGGCGTCGGGGTCGAGTCTCGGCGGGGGCCGTCCTGCTGGCGCGACGACTGCTCGGTACATCGTAGCTGGCAAGACGCCGCGGCCCGCCGGGTCGCAGCGCGCAATGCCCTGGTGGCGAACTGACCGGGTGAACCGGGGGCTACCGACCTATCGGCCCGCGTTGTTGGCCAACTCGACGACGAACTGATTCACGAAGGTGCCCGCGGGTGGATCACCCTTGTCGCATGACCCGTCTGATTCGCCCGGACGTTTGATCCACAAATAGGCGTCAGCATGCGCACCCGCGGTCTGCGTGGTCGGCGCGACACCGAGCGCTCGGCCGCCGGGGTTGCACCAGTGCAGCGGTGAGTCGGGCGCGGCCCCGTTGCCGTTGCGCGAGGTGTCGATCACGTAGTCCTTACCGTTGGTGAGGCCCGAAATCGCTTCGCCGTAACCGATTTCCTCCTCGGTGGTGAAGAAGTTCGCCACATTGAGGCTGAATCCCCGTGCGTGTTCGACACCGGCCTGGTTGAGCCGGGAAGCCATCTCCTCGGCGCTGTGCCACCGCAAGTGCCCCGCGTCGACGTACACGGCGGCGGCCGGGTTGCGCGTCAGCGAGTCGACGGCGTAGCGGATCAGGTCGAAGCGTTCCTGGCGCTGATCATCGGAGAGGCAGTCGGCCATGGCGAGTGCATCGGGTTCGACGATGATCGCCGCCCGGTTGCCGCCGACCTGATCGGCGATGCCATCGATCCACGCGCGGTAGTCGGCTCCCGACGCCATGCCGCCCGCGGCGAAGCTGCCGCAGTCGCGGTGGGGGATTCCGTAGATCGACAGCACCGGGATGGCGCCCGCAGCAGCGGCGTCGCCGGTGTACTTCGCGACCGTGGACGCCGAGGAGCCCGGGACGATCCAATACGCCTGCGGCGTGTCCGCGACGGCTCGCAGCTCCGGGCTGGGCGGATCGGCGCTGTTCGCCGCGCGCATGGCCGCCGAGGTGGGATTGACGTAGAACGGCGCTCCGAGCAGCGGGTTCGCGTCACTGGCCAGGCGCACCGCCGGCGCGTGCCCGACCGGTGCCGGGGCAGCGAGAACGCCGACGCCGGCGACTGCCGCAACCATGAGGATGAACAACCGAACGACCGCGCTGGCGGCTGTGGACATCACGCGAGGAAGTTAGCGCTTCCGCGCACCGAGCGCCAATCACCGCCGACGGGCTCACGGCGCGAGCGGTGCGGGGTCGGTTGCGAGGCGGGCCATCGCTTCCTGCATCCCCCGGGTGGCCAGCACGTCGGCCAGTTCGTTGTCGGCGACACCGGCATGCCCCTTCACCCAGAACCACTCGACCCGGTGCCGCGCGCACGCTGCCTGGAGCCGCTGCCACAGGTCGACATTCTTCACCGGCTGCTTCGCGGCGGTCATCCACCCATTGCGCTCCCAGCCGAGAACCCACTTCGTGATGCCGTTCCGGACGTAGGTGCTGTCGGTGTAGAGGTGCACCACCACTGATCGGGTGAGTGCCTCGAGCGCCATGATCGGCGCTGTCAGCTCCATTCGGTTGTTGCTGGTGGTGCCCGAATCGCCGCCGCACATCTCGCGGATGTGTTCCCGGTGGCGCAACACCGCTCCCCAGCCGCCGGGGCCGGGGTTGGGTCGGCACCCACCGTCGGTGTGGATGACGACGATGTCCTCGGTGGCTTCGGGCATGCGCCGAGGATAGGCACTTCGTCGGATGATATGGCCCCGCGACTCGCCAGGCGTCAGCCTGCCTGTGGCACAACGTAGGTCGGCTGATACGGGTTGAGCCCCTGCTTGATCGCTTCGGCGCGGAGGTAATCCTCAACCGAGGGGTAGCCCTTGACCTCGGCGGCCCGCTTCAGCGCCTCCTGTTCGGCGACCTTCGTCTCGGCCACGGCGGCGGCAAGATCGGCTTCCGCCTTGGCCTTTTTCGCGTTGGCCTCGGCGACGCCCTGCGCCTGGGTGGCCTGGGCGTTCTGAATCGCGGCCTGCTCACGCTCGATCGCGGCCTTCAGTTCCGGGTTGACGGGTGTCGGCTTGAGCACCGTGACCTGAAAGTTGGTGAAGAAGTCCACGCCGTCGGTACGGGCCTTGCTCGCGTTCGGCAGCGATGTGAGGAGTGCATTGCGGAACTCGCTCCGCGCCTGCTCGTCGTTCCAGATCTGCTGCCACGTGTACTTCTGCGCCACACCATTCAGGTTGTCCTGCAACGGTTGTCCGATCACGTAGTTCAACAGTTCGACCCATCCATCGCTGACCGTGCCGTCGTCGTTCAACCAACCGTTGTACTTGGTCCCGAAGTCGCGGTGAAACTGCTTGAGCTTCTCGCAGTCCGTCGTCAGATCGAACGTCACCACCACCGGGACGTTCATATCCGCGGGCGCCTTGGCGTTGGACACCACGACATAAGGTCCGCGCTCGGAACCGGGATCGCCGGTCGCATCCCAGGAGATCTGACGAGCGGGATATCGGTACACATGGTTGGTGATCTCGTTCTGGGAATTCTCCGGTTCGATGCACCCTTTGACGACCGGGTCGGTGGGGATCATCCAATAGCCGTCGACGACGACTGCCTGTTCCCCGGCCCCGACGCTGGCGTATGAGCAGCCGGACAGCAGAGCTATGGAAATCGCAAGGGCAACAGCGGATTTCTTCATGGTGCTACCTTTCGTTCACGGCTCTTGGCGAGGCATTCAGCCCCGGGTGCTCGCTGCACGTCCGTACCAGACCTGTGAGCGAACTGTACTGTCGCGATCACGCTGCCTCAGTCCGAATTTCGATATCCTGGCCGCATGAGTGATCAGCGGGTCCCCGGCGGGGTCGTGCACAAGCTGCCAACCGACTTGCGCAAGGCGCTGACCTCCAACGACACGGCGCTGGCTGCGTGGAAGGACATCACGCCATTGGCGCGCAACGAGTTCATCTGCTGGGTCGAGGATGCCAAACAGCAGGTGACTCGGGAGCGTCGCATCCGCCGTACCCAGGAGGAACTCGAAGAAGGTCAGCGGCGACCGTGCTGCTGGCCGGGGTGCAAGCACCGCGAGCGCACCGGCAAGTAGCTCGCCACCGATCCGCCGTCAATCCCCGTAGGCCGGTGCGGTCTCCAAATCGGGCGCGGCGGCGGCGAGCAGAGCTTTGCGGTCGCCCGTGAGCGGGGGATAGATGCGTTCGCCGTTGATCACCTGCTTGGTCAATTTGGCCTGTGCCCCGGTGGCGACGACGCGACGATCCCAGCCCTCCGTGTAGACGGCGCCGGCCGGGCCGAGATCGAGAACGGTGACGTACCAAGGGATTCGCAGTCTGAGCATGGGCGCCCCCAACAGATCGCCGACCACGTTGTGGCCCGCGTAGCGGCCCATCGGCCGACCATGCTGACATGACATCACCGACATGTGTTCGTCGTCCATGCGTGCCACGGCCACATCGCCTGCAGCGAATACTCCCCGAACACCCACGACCCTCAGAAAATCGTCGACCGGCAGTCGGCCCAGCCTGTCACAGGGCACACCGAACTGCGCCGTCAGCGGATTCGCCCGCATTCCGGCACACCACACAACCGTCGACGCCGGTATGACCTCACCAGATGACAGGGTGACGCTCGCCTCGTCGATGGCGGTGACGCCGACCCCGGTCATCGTGTCGACGTTGTTGGCGGCCAACGCTTCCTCGATGACCGGTCGGGCCGCCTCGCCCATGTCCGAACCGACACGCGGGTTGTGGTCGACGAGGATCACCCGCGG
>CAZOIX010000048.1:0-12074 GCA_964579685.1 uncultured Mycobacterium sp. | reverse complement strand
CGGCCCTACTCTATGCACGGGCGCTGACAGGCTGTACCCGCCGAGCCCTAAATCCCCCGAGGTCGCTCGCCCAGATGTTGACCGGTGCGAATCCAGTCGATGGCCATGTCCCCCGGGTCCTGCGGATCGACGAACACCGCCACCGTCGCGCCGGGCGTGATGCGCGCGGTGTGAATCTGCGCGACGACCTCGTCGAAGACGGCGCCGTAGGGCAGGGTGCCGTCCTCACGCACGACGCGGCCCTGGATCCGCAGCACCGGCGACATGTTCATGTACGACCCGATCAGCCACACGCCTTCGACGGTGACGGTGGCGGGCAGGCCACCGCCGTTCGCCAGCTGAGAATGGCGCAGCATTCTCATGCCGATCTCGGAGGCGTCGGCCGCCTCGTGGATGCGGTTGGGGATGTCGCCGATCTGGCCGAAGAACGACGACGGCCGACCCTGCGATTCCAGGTATTGCTTGTTGGCGCCGTACATCCGCGCCCAGTCCTTGAACGGGTTGGGCATGGCCTTGCCCGCTCAGTAGCCGAGGAACTTGCGGAACTGCTGACCGACGGCCATCGACTGGCCCATCCGCTGCACCCAGCCGTCGAGCGCGGCCTTCGTGTCGGCCGGATCCCAACCGCGCTCCTGCGCGAGGGTGATCATGCCGGCCTCGTCGTTGATGCCGCGGGCCTGCGCGTCGCGGGCCAACTCGGCGTAGTCCTGAAGCGAGATGCCGTTGATGGGCTGCCAGATCGGGTCGTCGGTCGACACCGAGCGCGTCGACGGACCACCCAGAATGGCCGGGTCGATCGGTCCGGCGCCCCGAACGTGTACCTGCTGTGCGGCCTGCTTTGCCTTGTCGAAGAATCCCATCGCCCTCTCCACATCTGTCTGGACGGCCGCCCCGGTGGCGCGCCGTTACGAATGAGTACAGACCGTGGCCGTGGCTACCGATCCCAAGAACCACCGCCAAAACTGGAACACGTTTCAGTTCTGTGACCGGACTGGGTACGCTGACCGCGTGTCAGCATCTACTCAGCCCGCGGTGGACGGGTGGTTCGCCACCGACGAGTCGGGCGCCGCGTACCTGATCGGCAGCAAGTGCCACCTGTGCGGGACGTTCGTCTTTCCGCCGCGCGCCAACAACTGCCCCAATCCCGGCTGTGAGGGCGACGAGCTCGCCCAGGTGCCGTTATCGCGGCGGGGAACGCTGTGGAGCTACACCGAAAACCGCTACGCGCCGCCGCCGCCCTATCCAGCACCGGATCCGTTCGAGCCGTTCGCCGTCGCCGCGGTGCAGCTGGCCGATGAGGGGCTGATCGTGCTCGGCAAAGTCGTGGAAGGCACCCTGGCCGACGACCTGAAGGTCGGCATCGAGATGGAATTGACGACGATGCCGCTGTACGTCGACGATGACGGCGTCGAGCGCGTCGTCCATGCCTTCAGGATCGCGTCATGAGCCCTGAACCGGTGTACATCCTGGGTGCGGGCATGCACCCGTGGGGCAAGTGGGGCCGTGACTTCACCGAGTATGGCGTCGTGGCTGCCCGTGCGGCACTGTCCGAGGCGGGGATGGACTGGCGCCAGATCCAGCTCGTCGCGGGCGCCGACACCATCCGCAACGGATATCCGGGTTTCGTCGCCGGTGCGACGTTCGCGCAGAAGCTGGGCTGGAACGGCGTTCCCGTCACCTCGAGCTATGCCGCATGTGCCAGCGGATCGCAGGCGCTGCAGAGTGCGCGGGCCCAGATCCTGGCGGGATTCTGCGACGTTGCGCTGGTCATCGGCGCAGACACCACGCCCAAGGGCTTCTTCGCCCCCGTCGGCGGTGAACGACGCAATGATCCCGACTGGCAACGCTTCCATCTGATCGGCGCGACGAACACGGTGTACTTCGCGCTGCTGGCACGACGGCGGATGGACCTCTACGGCGCCACGCTCGAGGATTTCGCGCAGGTGAAGGTAAAGAACGCCAAGCACGGGCTGGACAGCCCCAACGCGCGGTACCGCAAGGAAACCTCGGTCGACGATGTGCTGGCCAGTCCCGTGGTGTCTGATCCCCTTCGGCTGCTGGACATCTGCGCCACCTCCGACGGTGCGGCCGCATTGATCGTGGCGAGCAAGTCCTTCGCCGAGAAGCATCTCGGTTCCGTCGAAGGCGTGCCGTCGGTGCGCGCAGTCAGCCTGCAGACGCCGAAGTACCCGCAGCACCTCCCCGAATTACCAGACATCGCCACCGATTCCACCGCGGCAGTGCCCGCGCCCGATCGGGTGTTCAAGGACCAGATCCTCGACGCGGCCTACGCCGAAGCCGGGATCGGACCCGAGGACCTGAGTCTGGCCGAGGTATACGACCTGTCCACCGCCCTGGAGTTGGACTGGTACGAACACCTCGGCCTGTGCCCCAAGGGCGAGGCCGAAAAGCTGCTGCGCAGTGGCGCCACGACGATCGGCGGCAAGATCCCGGTGAATGCCTCAGGCGGCCTGGCCTGTTTCGGCGAAGCCATCCCGGCACAGGCAATCGCGCAGGTCTGCGAACTCACCTGGCAACTCAAGGGACAGGCCACCGGCCGTCAGGTCGAAGGCGCCAAGGTCGGGGTCACCGCCAATCAGGGATTGTTCGGACACGGCTCCTCGGTGATCATCGCGCGTTAAAGCTGCGCGATCGGGTCAGGCGACGCCGAGGTAGGCGGCGCGAATGCTGTCGTCAGCCAACAGTTCCCGGGCGTCGCCGGTCCTGGTGACTTCCCCGGTCTCCAGGATGTAGGCACGGTCCGATCGGCTCAACGCCTGTTGGGCGTTCTGTTCCACCAGCAGCACCGTCGTGCCTTGGGCGTTGATCTCGGCGATGATCTTGAAGATCTGGGAGATCACCATCGGCGCCAACCCCATCGACGGCTCGTCGAGCAGAAGCACTCGCGGGCGGGCCATCAGCGCACGGCCGATTGCCAGCATCTGCTGCTCACCGCCCGACAACGTGCCTCCGACCTGACTGCGCCGTTCCGCCAGTCGGGGAAACGTCTCCATCACCCAGTCGAGCCGTTCCCGATGCTCGGTCCTGGACGCGAACTTTCGCCCGTAACAACCCATTTCGAGGTTTTCCAGCACGGTCATCCCGGGGAAGACGCCCCGGCCCTCGGGTGCCTGTACGAGTCCCCGGATAGCCCGATGGTGCGCCTTGACCCGCGATATGTCGGCCCCGTCGAACCACACCGAACCCGAAGACAGCGGCAGCAACCCGGAAATCGCACGCATCGTCGTGGTTTTCCCAGCGCCGTTGGAGCCCAGCAAGGTCACCAGCTCGCCTTCGCGCACCACCAGCGAGATACCGTGCAGGGCCCGAATCCGGCCGTATTGCACGACGATATCGCGCACTTCCAGGACGACCGGCCTGTCGTCACTGGCTGTCGTCATCGGGCACCCCCAAATACGCCGCGATGACCTTGGGGTCTTCGCGAATCTCGGCCGACAGGCCGTCGGCGATCTTGCGACCGAACTCCAACACGACGATACGGTCGGTGACGCCCATCACGAGTCGCATGTCGTGATCGATGAGCAGCACGGTGTAGCCATCGTCGCGGATCTTTTGAATAAGCTCGATCAGCGACGCCTTTTCGCGTGGATTGAAGCCTGCAGCGGGCTCGTCGAGGCAGAGCAGCTTGGGCTCGGTGGCCAACGCTCGAGCGATCTCCAACCGCCGTTGATCGCCGTAGGACAGATTCTTGGCCTTCTCCTCACCGCGATGCGCGATCCCGACGAAATGCAGCAGCGCCGCTGACCGTTCGACCGCCGAGCGTTCCTCGTGACGGTGGCGCGGGCTGCGGATCAGTGCCCCTGGCACCGAGGTGAAATGCCGCGCGTCGGCGCCGACCATGACGTTTTCCAGCGCACTCATCTCGCCCCACAACCGGATGTTCTGGAAGGTGCGGGCGATGCCGAGTCGGGTGATCTGATGCCGTTTGGTGCGGCCCAACGGCGTGCCGTCGAATGTCACGGTCCCAGAGGTGGCCCGATAGACACCCGTGATCGCGTTGAAGCAGGTGGTCTTTCCGGCACCGTTGGGACCGATCATGCCGAGGATCTCGCCGCGGCGAATGTCGAAGCTCACCGCGTCCAGCGCCGTCAAACCACCGAACTTGACGGTCAAATCCTTTGTCTGCAGCAGGATTTCTCCTTCAGCAGTCTTGATATCGCGGTGGATGCCCGACAGTTCGTCAATGCTCACGACGCCGGCTCCTTGTCCGCAGAGTCGCGCCGCAACAGCTCACGTGCCGCCTTGCCGTACGCCAGCAACTGCTGACGCACAGGGAACAGTCCCTGTGGGCGGAACATCATCAATATCACCAGTGCCAGCCCGAAGAACAGGTACTTGAGGTCGCCCAGGTTGATGCCGAGGAACTCGACGCCCAGCAACCGGTTCGGTAGATAGACGATGATGAACGCGCCGACCACCACCCCGAGCTTGTTTCCCTGTCCACCGAGCACCACCGCGCACAGGAACAACATCGAGTTGATGATGTTGAACGTCGGGGGCGCGACGAACTGCACCTGGCCTGCGTAGAGGGCACCCGACAGCCCGCCGATCGCCGCGCCGATCACGAACGCCCACAACTTGAATCGGAAGGTGTTGACGCCCATCACTTCTGCGGCGTCCTCATCTTCACGCACCGCGATCCAGGCGCGCCCCACCCGGCTGCGTTCGAGATTGCCGACGAACACCAGGATCACCACGATCAGTATCAGGCCCAGCCAGAACCACCAGGTGCCGTAGTTCGCGTTGCCCATGGAATTGCCGCTGGAGAAGACGCCTTCGGGTAGCCGTTGGGTCTCTCCGAACCGCGGATAGGCGACCTCATTGAGTCCGCGGGGGCCGTTGGTGATGTCGGCGAGGTTGTCGGCCAGCAGTCGGATGATCTCGCCGAATCCCAGGGTGACGATGGCGAGGTAATCGCCGCGCAGCCGCAGCGTCGGCGTGCCGAGGATGAGCCCGGCGAGAGCGGTGATGGCCATCGCCAACGGCACACACGCCAGCCAGGCCCAGGTCTCGTTGAACCACCCCGTCGGCCCCAACTTGTTCCACGGGCTGTTGGGGCTGGTGAGCAGCGCGACGGTGTAGGCGCCGACCGCGTAGAACCCGACGTAGCCGAGATCGAGCAGCCCCGCCTGTCCCACCACGACATTCAGTCCGATCGCGATGATGGCGACCATCGCGAACTGCGCCATCGTGCCGCCGAAGCTGATGTTCGGCGTGTTCAGGAACGGAGGCGGAAACAGCGGCAACAGGGCCAGCAGCGAAAAGCAGATGATCCCGAAGCCCCACTTGTGCACGCGCGACAGCTGATCCCACCAGGTGCGCACGACGTCGCCGGGCGCCAGCAGCTTGTCCTTGCCCGTCATGCGCGTGCCTTCCCGAGACTTTCACCGAGTATCCCGGTCGGGCGGAACAACAACACCAGCACCAGTAGGACGAAGGCGACCACGTCTCGCCACTGCGTGCCGAACACGGCTTGCCCGTAGTTCTCCATGATCCCCAGCAGCAGGCCACCGAGCAACGCGCCGCGCAGATTGCCGATGCCGCCGAGGACCGCCGCCGAAAAGGCCTTGATCCCAAGCAGAAACCCACCCGAATAGATGATGCCCTGAGGAACCTTCAGTGTGTAGAGCAGCGCTGCCGCACCCGCCAGCACACCACCGATGAGAAAGGTCGTCATGATGACGCGCTCACGCGAGACACCCATCAGTGTCGCGGTATCGGGATCCTGGGCGACGGCACGAATTCCGCGACCGAACTTGGTCCTGTTGATCGCCACATCGGCCATCAGCGCGAAGGCCAGCGCGGCGATGATGATGATCAAGGTGACGTTGGAGACTGCCGCACCGAACACGGTGAACTGAGTTTCGGGTGACATCAGCCGAATCGGCTGCTGCGCATTGGAACCACCGTAACCGTCGATGATCTTCGGCAGAATGAAGTGGACGAACTCCTGAAGCACGAACGACATGCCGATCGCCGTGATGAGAAAGGACAGGCGTTCGGCGTTGCGTCGCCGCAACGGTCGGTAGGCAACGGCCTCGAGTCCGACCGCGGTGGCGCCGGACACCAGCATTGCGAACAACATGGCGACACCCAGGTAGACCACCGTGAGTCCGATCCCCACGTTGTAGGTGTTACCGCTGGGAGTGAAGCCCAGGATCATGTCGAGGCAGAAGTAGGCACCGAACATGCCGAGCATGAAGACCTCGGAGTGGGCGAAGTTGATCAACTTCAACACCCCGTAGACCAGTGTGTAACCGACCGCCACCAGTGCGTAGATCGCACCCCACGAGAGCCCATCGATCGTCAACTGCCAGAAGCCGTTTCGCAGGCCTTCGAGGTTGAAGTCGATGTTCGCGGCCAGGCAGGCGTAGTGGGCCCCGGGACCTAGGCACTGGTCAATCATCCGGGGGCGGCTCCTCGCAAAACGTTGTTGAACGGCGGCTCGTGCTAACGAGAACGCGCCCGGGCCCTACGGCCTCGGACGCGTCTCGACCAGCTTCCTACTGAACCTTGTACATCCAGATGAGGGTGGTTGTCAGCTCACCGGTGGGACCCCACTGGTACTTGCGGCCGACTCCCTGGCCGTCGTAGGTACGCACGAACTCCAGCAGGTCGGGCCGGGTGATCTTGCCCGAGTCGATGCCCTTCAGCATGATGGCGCCGAGATCGTAACCCTCGACGCTGTAGGTGCCGGGGTCCTGGTTGAAGGCCTTCTTGTACTCCTCGGCGAACGTTCCGGTGGCGGGGCCGCAGGGGCAGGACAGGACAGCGTCCTTGGACGACTCACCCGCCTGCTTCACGAATTCCGGATCCTTGGTGCCGTCGCCGCTGACGAAGACGCCCTCGTAGCCGCCGTCCCGCAGCTGCTGGACGAGCGGGGCCGCCTCCGCGTAGTAGCCACTGAAGAACACCCCGTCGGGTGAGGCGCCCTTGATCTGGGTCACCGCAGCCGAGAAGTCCTTGTCGCCCTTCTTGACCGAGATGTTGCACGAGGAATCCGCGACCGGCCCGAGCGTCTCCCGGATGGCCTGCGCGAGTCCCAGCCCGTAGTCGGTGCTGTCATCGACCACACAGATCTTCTTGAGTCCAAGCGCGTTCTTCATGTAGTTGGCGACCGACGGTCCCTGCACACCGTCGTTGGCCAGCCCGCGGAAGAAGGTCTTCCATCCCTTCTCCGAGAGCGTGACGTTCGTGGCCGATGCGGTGGCGGCCACCAGGCCGGCCTGATTGAACACGTCACCGGTGGCGTTGGTCTCGCCCGAGAACGCGGGTCCGATCAGACCGATGGTGAAAGGGTCGTTGATGATCTGCGGCGCAATTTGGGTGGCCTTCTGCGGATCGCCCTCGGTGTCGAACGTCTTCAACTGCACCTGGCAGCCGGGGTTCGCAGCGTTGTGCTGGTCGACCGCGAGCTGGATCCCGTTCTTGATGTTGATGCCGAGCGCGGCGTCGGGACCGTTGAGCGCCCCGGCCATGGCGAGCGACACCGGCGGGCACTGTGCATTCCCGTCACCGGCGGGATCGAGAGGCGTCACACCCTCGGGCGGCTTGATCTCAGCGCCGCTTTCGTCGATCTGCACCTGTTCGACAATCGACAGGTCAGTCGCCGCCGTGCCGCCTTCACTCGGCTCGGATTTCTGTTGGCAGCCGGCTATCCCGAGCACAACCAAACCTGCGCTACCGATAGCAAATGCTTTCCGCGCCACGTGACCGCGCACGCTTCACCTCCGGATCAATGTTTTCGTCGGCACCGGCGGCCCTGCCCAGGTCGGCGGGGCAGCGATGCTTCGGGACGACCATAGCCAACACACGGCGGTGGTGCGTCATGTTGGCCAACGGACCGTGTCGATCCGACGGGCGAAGCGGCCAAACTGCAACGTCGGAAACGCACAATTAACGGTTGCCTGAGTCGATCACCGGTTCTACGGTGCCGTGTCCTTGGGCGTGTCGAGGGTCTCCAACACGACCTCGGCGACACGCTTCATGGTCGTGCGGCGGTCCATGGCCGCGCGCTGAATCCACTTGAACGCCTCGGGCTCGGTCATCCCCTGCTGCGCCTGCAGCAAACCCTTGGCCCGTTCGACGAGCTTTCGGGTCTCCAACCGGTCCGACAGCTCGGCGACTTCCTGCTCCAGGGCGGCGATCTCACTGAAGCGGCTCACCGCCACCTCGATGGCCGGAATGAGGTCATTGATGTTGAACGGCTTGACCAGATACGCCATGGCACCCGCGTCACGGGCGCGCTCCACGAGTTCCCGCTGGCTGAACGCGGTCAGGATGACGATCGGCGCGATCCGTTTGCCGGCGATCTCCGATGCCGCATCGATGCCGTCGCGGCGCGGCATCTTCACGTCCATGATCACCAGGTCGGGCTTCAGACTCTCGGCCAGGTCGACGGCTTCCTGCCCGTCGCCGGCCTCACCGACGATTTCGTAGCCTTCTTCACGCAGCATCTCGGCCAGGTCCATCCGGATGAGCGCTTCGTCTTCGGCGACGAGAACGCGGCGTGGCTTCTCGTCGCCGGTCGGTGACGCGGGAGCAGCTGCCATAGAAGACATTGTGGCGGTAGTGACCGCGATCAGCGACCTCGGGGGCATCCTCTATGGTGGAAGCCCGCACGTGGCCGACGTGAGTCGGCGCGACGCCCTCGTATCCCAATTGGCAGAGGAACTGGATTCAAAACCCAGACAGTGTGAGTTCGAGTCTCACCGAGGGCACTCACGGCCCCCGCGACCTGCTGCGGACCACATGGGCGGGTCCGCAGCAGGTACCCCTCGTTCTAAGCGGTGCGGCTTCCCCCGAAATAGCCGCCGGGCAAACCACTGACTTCGGCCGGCCGGATGTCCTCCGGATCCGCGGCAACCACCCGCGCCACTCCATACCGCCAGAGCCGGAGCTTCCCAACAGACCGTATCGCCACTCGGGTTCCAATCTTTATAAGGACGATGGATTGAAATTAGTGCATGCGCGCGCACCCGGTGTACGAAATTGAGACAAATATTTCGACGTGCTGACGCCCTGGAACCCAACGATGCATTAGCACGTGGATTTGGCGAAGTATTGATTGTCTATGATGCGGCTTTGTCAAAAGTGACAGATACGCCGATACCTCCATTACTCCAGGTAATGGAAGTCTACCTGCGGCGTCGCCGCTGACGCCCCGGTCCGCGACTCCGGCCGCTGCGGGCGTTAATTAGACGTGGCAACATTTGCGGCTCTTTTCACGAAACGCGCGGTCGTAATTTCGGCACGCGGTGTAAGAATGCAAATGGCGTTCAGGGGCGAATTCCGGTCAGCGTAACCGTGCCAACATTGGCTTCGGGCCGTCGGCGGCATCGCGAAAATCCGCAGGTAGGTGCTTCGCGACGCTACGCTTTGACCTGTGGAGATGAGGGGCCGGCCGGTGTGCGTCCCAGATGTGGCGTTGCAAAGCCGTGTCCCGGGGCGCACTCCGTATCACGCCGAAAGGGCGGCCCGCCAGCGACGCGTGCTGAACGTAACCGCCATGATCAGCGCCGCCATCACCGCCTTTTTCGGTGTTCAGGGCTTCCTGCTCGGCCAAGACTGGTGGGTCACCATCGTCAACTTGGTCAGCGCGGCCGTCTTCGTGACGATTCCGCGGCTGTGCGGGCTGGGCGAAATCGTCGCGCCCGCAGTCTTTTTCGTCGCCTCTTACATCACCATCACCGTGCTCTGTGTCTATCTGGGCACCGGGTCCGGGCTGCAGTTCTATTACGTGGTGGCCGCAGCCATCGTGCTGGTCGTTCTCGGTATCGACCACATCGTGTTGGCCTTGATACTTTCCGCCGTCGGTGCCGTCACCGTGATCCTGCTCGAATTCTTGGTCCCCAACGACACGGGAACCCAGCCGCCGTGGTCGTTCAGAGCGTCTTTCGTCCTCACGGTGATCACGGCGTGGATCCTCGTCATCGCGACCATCTGGTACGCACTGCGCGAGATCCGCCGCGCCCGCGAGGCGATGGAAGCCGAGCACGACAGGTCAGAACAACTGCTCACCAACATCCTGCCGGCCACGATCGCCGAGCGGCTCAAGGACCCGTCGCGAAACATCGTCGCCGACAAGTACGACGACGCCTCGATCCTGTTCGCCGATATCGCCCACTACACCGAGCGCGCGAGCGACACCACGCCGAGTGACCTCGTGCGTTTCCTGGACCGGCTGTACACCGATCTCGATCGGCTGGTCGACCTGCACGGCCTGGAGAAGATCAAGACCAGCGGCGACTCGTACATGGTGGTCAGCGGGGTGCCGGAACCGCGACCCGACCACGTCGAGGCGCTGGCGTGTCTGGCATTGGACATGGCCGACGCCGTCGCCGACCTCACGGATCCGAAAGGGCGCGCGGTACCGCTGCGGATCGGCCTTGCGGCGGGTCCGGTGGTGGCGGGGGTGGTCGGCGCGCGCAAGTTCTTCTACGACGTCTGGGGTGACGCCGTGAACGTCGCATCGCGGATGGAGACCACGGACGTCGAGGGCCGGATCCAGGTGCCCCAGGACATGTACGAACGCCTCAACCACGCATTCCTCTTCGAGGAGCGCGGCCAGGTGGACATCAAGGGCAAGGGCACGATGCAGACCTGGTACCTGGTGGGGCGCCGCGACGACGACGCTGTCCGAAGCGCCGTCGAACACGATGCAGTCGCGGGCCGTTCCTAGCGCCGGCGCGCTAGACCTTGCGGTTTTCCGACTTGATCAGCCAGGCCAGCTTCTCGAGGCCGTCGATGAGCTGATGCAGGATGTCGGCGGTGCTGGGATCCTCGGCATCCACCGCATCGTGCACGTCGCGCAGGGTGTCAACGGTGGCGTATACGCGTCCGGTGATCAGGTCGACGACCTCGTCGGTGCTGTGCTCGTAGGCCGGGAACTGCGGCAGCGAGGTGGCCTCGGCGACGGTGTCGGACCGTCCGTCCGGTACGGCGTCGAGGGCCCGCATCCGTTCGGCGACGGTGTCGCTCGCCTCGCGGGCGAAGTCGACCAACTCGTCGAGTTGCAGGTGGAGATCGCGAAAGTTGGTTCCGACCACATTCCAATGCGCCTGCTTGCCCTGCAGATGCAGTTCGATCAGGTCGACCAGGACCCGCTGGAGGTTCTTGCTCAGTTCCGCCGAGGCCTGGAATCCGTGTACGTCCGTGTCATTTCGTCGATGTGTACCCATGCCATGAACAACGTGACACAAACTGGAATGACTCCAATTTGGCCGGTGATGCCGGTCACACGTGCTGGTCTTGTTGCTGGTCCTGCTTCTCGAGCAGGCGCGCATACCCGGCACCCATACCGAGCAGTATCAGCCCGACGACGATGAACACCACGACCCGGAAGATGCCGTCCAAGGTGCCGAGGTCGAACAGGAACAGCTTGGCCATCGCGGCCCCGACCAGCGCCAGTCCCCCGCCGATGGGCAACGACCGGTTGGCCCGCGGTATCCGCGCTGCGTAGACGAACAACGCCGCGGCCAACACGATCCAGCAGATCGTCGCCGCCATGTGCCCCGCGAAGAAGCCGCGCTCCCGGCCACCGATGAGCACGCCGGCCGTGACGGTGAAGGTGGTGATCGCGTAAACCGCCACCACTGCGGCACCGGCCCACATCACCGAATCGCGACCGTCCGTGGTCCACACGAGCACACCGGCGAACGCGATCAACAGCAGGCTGGCGATCAGCGTGGAAACCGCTGTGGTGGCTGCGGTTTCGGTGGCGTAGACCAGCGAGCCGGGGGGTGCGTAACTGAGATAGAAGCCGGCGCCGACAACAGCCAACCCGAGCGCGATCCATCGTGCGATCACCTCGCGCCGCGCCGCGACGGCGACCACGATCGCCATTGCCAGCAGGATCGGGCTCGCGATGTGACCGTCGAACGCGACCAGCACGGCGATGGTCGCGGAGATCGCCGACAGCGCCGCCCAGATCTGCCGCACGGCGCCGTCGACCCCCGGCAGGCGGTCACCGATGAGCACGATCGCCAGCAGCACCGAGGCGAGGGCCGCCGCCATCAGCGCGGCCACCATCCGGTCGGCGACCAACGCCACAC
>CAZOIX010000047.1:0-12097 GCA_964579685.1 uncultured Mycobacterium sp. | reverse complement strand
GTGCAATACGGGCCCGCGATGTCGTCGGCGATCTCGACCACCCGCAGTCCCTCGAGCGCCGTCATCACGCCGGTATTCCGATGGCCTTCTGTTCCATATAGCTGTACAGCCCAGGCAGTCCGCCACCCTCGCGCCCAAGCCCGCTCTGCTTGAATCCGCCGAACGGTGCATCGCCGGGGATGCAACCGTTCACGGCGATCTGCCCCGTCCGGACACGGCGCGCGACCGCGACGGCGCGTTCGACGTCGCCGCCCCACACCGCGCCCGACAGTCCGTACTGCGAGTTGTTGGCGATTGCGACCGCGTCGTCGTCATCGGAGTAGCGCAACACCGCCAGCACCGGACCGAACACCTCTTCCTGCGCGATCACCGAATCCGCGGCGACATCGGTCAAGATGGTGGGCTCGAAGTAGAAACCGCTATCCAAGCCCGACGGGCGCCGCCCGCCCGCGACCAGGGTGGCGCCCTCGGCGACCGCGGCCGCGACATGCGCCTCGACTCGTTCGCGTTGTGCACCACTGATGAGCGGACCCATCTGCACGTCGGGATCCGTTGGGTCACCGATCTTTACGCTGCGCGCCAACCCGACCAGCCTGTCGACGACCTCGTCGTGGAGCCGGTCGGGAAGCAGCAGGCGGCTCTGCAGGATGCATGCCTGCCCGGCATGCAGGGAGCAGCCGTCGAAGAAGAACCGTTCCAACAGTTCGTCGGTCACGTCGACATCGTCGAGAAAGATCCCCGCCGACTTTCCGCCGCATTCGAGGAGTATTCGCTTCATGGTGCCGCCCGCAGCGGCCATCACCTCGCGGCCGACGACGGAGCTTCCGGTGAAGCTCACCATGTCGATGCGCGGATCGGTTGTCAATAGCTTGCTTGCGTCGATCCCGCTCGGGGTGACGACGTTGACCACTCCGGGCGGAATATCGGTGTGCTCGTCGACGATTCGCGCGAGCGCGAGCCCCGCGAGGGGTGTCAGGGGTGAGGGCTTGAGGACCACGGTGTTGCCCGCGGCCACCGCGCGGCTCAGCTTCATCACGTTGAGACTGTGCGGGAAGTTCCACGGTGTCAGGATCGACACCACACCCTGCGGCTCATGGCGAAGCACCGTTGTGCCGGCCGCCCCGAAAGGGCTGATCGGCTCGTCTTCGAGTTGCCTGACCAGGTCGGCCGTGTTGATCGCCATGAACGCCGGCCCGTCGATCTGGATCATGCGCTCGTTGGCGATGCATCCCCATTCCGCCTGCGACAGCGCGAAGAAGTCGTCGGCGCGCTCCATCAGCGCCTGGCCCAACTGATTGAGGCACTGCGCTCGTTCCTCGGCCGAGGCAAGCGCCCACGGCCCGGAGTCGAATGCCCGCCGTGCCGCCGAGATCGCCGCGTCGACATCGGCGACGCCGGCTTCTGGCGCCTGCGCGATCGCCGACTCCGTCGCCGGCGAGATGTCGTCGTAGCGCCCACTCACGGGCTCGACCCACTGGGCATCGATGTACAGGTCATACGAGTCGAGGAGTGGACGCGCGTCGGCCATATCGATTCCTCACCGGGTCTGTGGGTCAACACTTGGTGTACACCTGTCGGACTTGCTCGTCAATCACTGCTTCCCAACTTGATTGATTTTCAACAGATCATCGAGCATTGACACCGCCGGTGCCGTCAAGTAGACACAAGAGGGATCGGACATATTGTGTGAATATGTCTGATAGCGTCGAGGGAGGCAGACATGCGTACCGAAGTCCCTCTGCACTCCCCCGACTTCTTCACAGGTGACCCGTACCCGGCGTACCGGGAGCTGCGCGCACACGAGCCGGTCTGCTGGAACGACGTCACCAAGTTCTGGGCACTGCTGAAATACGAGGACATCCGGTATGTGTCCACCAACCCGGACAAGTTCTCCTCCACCAAGGGCATCACCATCCCCGATCCTCGGACGCCAAATCCGGTCCAGGAGGGCGCGCTCATCTTCACGGATCCGCCGCGACACCGGCAGCTGCGCAAGCTGATCAACACCGGATTCACCCGGCGCCGGGTGGCGATCCTCGAACCCAAGGTGCGCGAGATCGTCCACGGCGTACTCGAGGACATCCGACGCGAGTCCACCGTCGAGTTCGCCGAGGCGCTTGCGGCGCCGCTGCCGACCCGGATGATCGCCGAACTGCTCGGTGCCCCACCGGAGGACTGGGAGCAGTTTCGACGGTGGTCGGATGCCTGCACCGGGAACGACGAGCCCGAGATAGAACTCGATTCGATGGTCGCCATCGGCGAGCTGTTCGAATACTTTCAGCAGCTGATCGCGGCCCGCAGGACCGAACCGCGCGACGACATTCTGTCGGTGCTGAGCACCGCCGAGGTCGACGGGGCCCGGCTGACCGACGAGGACCTGCTGAATTTCGCGTTCCTACTGCTGGTGGCGGGCAACGAAACAACTCGCAATCTCATCGCGCTGGGCACGTTGGCGCTCATAGAGCACCCGGACTCCCGCGCCCGACTCGTCGAAAACCGTGCGCTGATCCCCGGTGCGGTGGAGGAGATGCTGCGCTGGTGCAGCCCGGTGACGCACATGGCGCGGACCGCGACGGTTGACGTCGAGATCCGCGGGCAACACATCCGACGCGGCGACACCGTCGTGATGCTGTACGGCTCGGCCAACCGCGACGAGGAGATCTTCGGCGCGGACGCCGAAGAATTCAGAATCGACCGGCATCCCAATCCCCACATCGCCTTCGGGTGCGGTGAGCATTCGTGTGTGGGGGCGCAGTTGGCCCGGCTCGAGGCCTTCGTGTTCTTCGACGTCCTGCTCGGCAGCTACCCGAATCTCGAACTGGTCGGTGACGTCGATCGCATGCGGGCGACCATGGTGCCAGGGGTCAAACGGATGCCCGTACGTCTGGGAACGGGGAGCTGACCCGTGCACCTGGACTTCACCCCCGAGCAGAAACAACTCCGCGCCGAGATTCGGTCCTCGCTGGAGGCGGTGATGACACCCGAGCGGATCGCGGCGGTCGCCGGCCGCATGGAAGGTGGCGACGCGGTCAAGCAATGCGTTCGAGCACTGGGCGCCGCGAACCTGCTCGGCGTCGGTTGGCCCACGGAATATGGTGGCCGCGGCTTCACCGCGCTGGAGCAGTTCATCTTCTTCGAAGAGGCCCAACGCGTCAACGCGCCCATCCCGCTCGTGACGCTGAACACCGTCGGCCCCACCCTCGCGTCCTGCGGGACCGAAGAGCAGAAGCGAAAGTTCCTGCCCGCGATCCTCGATGGCACCGTCGAGTTCGCGATCGGCTATTCCGAACCGGGCGCAGGCAGCGACCTTGCGTCACTGCGGACCTCCGCCGTCCGCGACGGCGACGACTACGTCATCAACGGACAGAAGATGTTCACCAGTGGCGCGGCGTATGCCGACTACATCTGGCTCGCAGCGCGCACCGACCCGAACGTCAAGAAGCACAAGGGCATCTCGATCTTCATCGTGCCGACGTCGTCGCCCGGATTCTCGTGGAAGCCGCTGCACACGATGCCAGGAGTGTCGACCTACTACACGTTCTACGACGACGTGCGGGTGCCGGCCGACTCGATCGTCGTCGGCGAGAACGAGGGCTGGCGGTTGATCACCACGCAATTGAACTTCGAACGCGCGGCACTCGGAAACATGGGTGCGCTCGAGCCTCTGTTCGAGAAGACACTGCACTGGGCCCAGACCACCGAGATAGACGGCGTGCGGGTTGTCGATCAGCCCTGGGTACGACTGACGCTGGCCCGCGTCGAGGCCCAGGTCGCCGCCTACAAGATCATGAACCTGCAGGTCAATGCCGCGATGACCAAGGGCGCGCTCGGCATGGGCGAGGCATCGGCCGTCAAGGTGTTCGGCACCGAGCTGACGCAACAGGTGGCGCGCGAACTGCTCGAGGTGCTTGACGGCAACGGAATCCGCAAGGGTGAGGAGGCTCCCTTGCGCGGGGCCCTGGAGTCGGCGTACCGGATCGCGGTCATCAACACCTTCGGCGGCGGGGCCAACGAGCTTCAGCGCGACATCATCGCAATGGCAGGACTTTTCATGCCGCGCGCTCCGCGCGACGTGCGCGCCTCGGCCACACAGGATGGAGATGCCAAGTGACAGAGCAGACCGAGTTTCGAGAAAGGCTGGACGCGCTCATCGGCCAGCCGACAGGGGGCTCCGGAAAGCCCACCGTGGCACCGGATCCGGTGAACCAGCCGATGATCCGGCACTGGGCGCATGCCCTCGACGACATGAACCCGGTCTATCTCGACGCCGAGTTCGCAGAGCGGTCGAGGTTCGGCGGCATCGTGTCGCCACCGGTCATGCTGCAAACGTGGACGATGCCCGCCCCCAAGATCGAGGGCATCGCCGAACGCGGCGGGGTGCCGATGGAGATGGGCCACAATCCGGCGGCCTTCATCGAGGAAGCCGGCTTCACCGGAATCGTCGCCACCAATTCGGAGTTCGAAATCGAGCGCTATCCCCGGCTCGGCGACGTCATTTCGGTGACGCAGGTGTTCGAAGACATCTCCGACGAGAAGAAGACCGCTCTTGGCACGGGTCACTTCATCACGTGGTTGTCCACCTACACCGATCAGAATGGTGACGTGCTCGGCCGCCAGCGCTTCCGGGTCTTCCGATTCAAGGCGGGTGGCTGATGGCCACCCGACTGGCGCCGACGATCAGCCCTGACAACGAGTTCTTCTGGAACGGCGTCCGGGATCACAGGCTGTTGATCCAACGGTGCTCGAGCTGCCAGTCGCTGCGACAGCCCGCTCGCCCGATGTGTCCGGAGTGCACGTCGCTTGACTGGGACACCGTCGAGTCCACCGGCCGCGGCACCGTCTACAGCTACGTGATGCCGCAACATCCGCCGATGCCGCTGATGGAATACCCCTACATCGTCGTCCTCGTCGAACTCGATGAGGGAGTACGGCTGGTGTCGAACCTGTGCGAGATCGCTCCCGACGACGTCGAAGTCGGCATGCCGGTCGAGGTGTTCTATCAGACTTTCGACACCCTCGACGGACATGACCTCGTCCTCCACCAGTTCCGCCCCGCACGGTAGACGAATCGCGATCACATGGACTTCACATTCACCGAAGAGCAGGAGACGATCGCGAAGATCGCGCGTCAACTCTTCGAGCATCGGGCCACACCCGAACATCTGACGCAGCTGGAAGCCGCTGGTATCCGCCACGACGCGGCGTTATGGAGCGAACTGGCCCGTGCAGACCTCTTGGGAATTGCCTTGCCCGAGAACGTCGGCGGCACCGGCCATGGTTTCCTCGAGCTGGCGCTGCTGCTTGCAGAGGTGGGCGCCGCCGTCGCGCCGGTACCCCTGTACGCCACCCTGCTACTCGGAGCGGACACCATCGCGCGGTACGGCAATGCCAGCCAACACCAACGGTATCTTCCCGACGTCGTTGCCGGCGACCTCTTACTGACCGCCGGTCTCGCGGAGCCAGGGCGTTCCGATGCGACGGCACCTGCCACCACCGCGCGTCGCGACGGCGACGTCTGGCGGCTCGACGGAAGCAAGGAACTGGTACCCGCAGCGCAACTCGCCCACACGGTGCTGGTCCCCGCCACCATCGACGGTGACGACGTCGCTGTCTTCCTCGTCGACGCGAAGGCGGGCGGCGTCGAGATCCGACCCACAGACACCACCCACGGTGAGCCTTACGCAGATGTGTTCCTCGATGGCGCAACCGTTTCGGATGAGGACAGGCTCGACACCGATGGTCGCGACATCGTCGAGTCGATACGCATCCACGCACTTGTCGGATTGAGCGCGATTCAGCTTGGGGTGACCGAGCGGGCAATGCGCATGGCAGCCGCATATACCACCGAGCGCGAACAGTTCGGCAGGCCGATCGGAAGCTTCCAGGCCGTGCAACAGCGCATGGCCGACGCCTTCATCGACGTCGAGGCCATCCGCTGGACGACGTGGCGGGCCGCCTGGCTGCTCGGTCAGGGTTTGCCGGCGGGCCGCGAGGCGAGCATCGCGAAATTCTGGGCGGCGGAGGCGGGCGCACGAGTCGTCGCGACCGCCCAGCAAGTCCACGGCGGAATCGGCATCGACACCAGCTATCCGCTGTTCCGCTACTTCCTGTGGGCCAAACACCACGAGCTCACACTCGGTTCGGCCACCCAGCAACTCGCGCGCCTCGGCGCTGCGTACTGAACGAAGGAGACGCATATGACGACGGTGAAGGCCCGGAAATCTCGCACCACCCTGGACTGGCGCAGCATCAACGTCGGTGATGAGGTCACACCGCTCGAGGTACCCGTCACCGCCACCGTGATCGTCGCAGGCGCGATCGCGTCACGCGATTTCATGCCGGTGCACCACGATCCCGAATTCGCCAAACAGCAGGGCTCGCCGAACATGTTCATGAACATCCTCACCACCAACGGTTTGTGCACGAAGTTCCTCACCGATTGGGCGGGACCCGAGGCGATGGTCAAGAAGCTCTCGATCCGCCTTGGCGTGCCGTCGTTCCCCAACGATCCGCTGCGGTTCACCGGAGCGGTGACCGGCACGTCGGCCGGTGGCGCCGGCGAAGGCCTCGTCGAGATCGCGTTCAAGGGTTCGAACAGCCTCGGCGACCATGTGTCCGGGACGGCGACGATCAGCCTGCTCGACGACCGGGTCGAGACATGAGCCTGAGCGGCAAGGCGGCAGTCGCCGGCATCGGTCAGACCGAGTTCTCGAAGGAGTCCGGTCGAAGTGAACTTCAACTCGCCTGTGAGGCAGTCAAAGCCGCGATCGACGATGCCGGGTTGGCGCCCAGCGACATCGACGGCAGGGTCACGTTCACGATGGACTCGAGCGACGAGATCGACATCGCCCGCAACGTCGGAATCGGTGATCTGACCTTTTTCAACCGCGTGCATCATGGCGGCGGCGCAGCGGCGGGCACCGTCGTGCAGGCGGCGATGGCGGTCGCGACGGGTACTGCCGATGCAGTGGTGTGCTATCGCGCGTTCAACGAACGTTCGGGATTCCGTTTCGGCGGAGCGACATCTCGGGCGACGGCCGAAACTCCCCTGTTCATGGCCAACTACGCGCCGTTCGGACTGTTGACCCCCGCGGCGTGGGTGGCGCTGCATGCCCAGCGCTACATGTCCACCTATGGGGTCACCAACGAGGACTTCGGCAGGATCTCGGTCGTCGACCGCGCCCACGCCGCGCGCAACCCCGATGCCTGGTTCTACGAACGACCGATCACGATCGAGGACCACCAGAATTCGCGCTGGGTCATCGAACCCGTTCTACGGCTTCTCGATTGCTGCCAGGAGAGCGACGGTGGTGTCGCACTGGTCGTCACCACCGTTGAGCGGGCGCGCGACCTCGCACGCCCACCGGCCGTGATCACCGCCGCGGTACAAGGTGCGGCCGCCAACGGCGAAATGATGACAAGCTACTACCGCGACGACATCACTGGTCTTCCGGAGATGGGTGTGGTCGCCGAAAAGCTTTGGCGCGATTCAGGTCTCAAACCATCCGATATCCAGACGGCATTTCTCTACGACCACTTCACGCCATTCGTCTTCGCCCAACTGGAGGAGCTGGGGTTCTGCGGTCGTGGTGAGGCCAAGGATTTCGCCACCGTCGAGCGGCTCTCGCTCGGCGGCGAACTGCCGATCAACACCAACGGTGGGCTGTTGGGAGAGGCCTACATCCACGGTATGAACGGCATCACCGAAGGTGTTCGGCAGGTACGCGGTACCTCCTACAACCAGGTCGACGACGTCGAGCACGTTCTGGTGACCTCGGGAACGGGGGTACCCACCAGCGCGTTGATCCTCGCTCCCGACAAGTGATTCGAGTGCCGTGACCACTGAAGCGACCGCGACCGATACACGCGAACTCATTCTCGAGTCGGCGTTCGATTGCTTTCGCCGACATGGTCTGGACAAGACGACCGTCGTCGATATCGCCAGAGCAGCCGATGTCTCCCGCAGCACCGTCTACGAATACTTCCGCGACAAGGCGGCGATCGTCGAAGCGTGCGCAGAGGGTGCGTCCCAGAAGTTCTACCGCGAGATGGCCATGTCCATGCGCACGGGCGAAACGCTCGAGGACCAACTGGTTCTTGCAGGAGTCTTCGTCACGAAAGCCCGTCGCGTCATCGAACCCGAGGACTATTTCGACGCTGACGAAGTCAGCCTGCTGCTCACCAAGAACGCCGCAGTGCTGCTGCGCGAATGTACAGATTTTCTGGCGCCGTACATCGCCGCGGCGAAGCTCACCGGTGAAGTCCGCAAAGACCTCGACGTGGTGTCCGCAGGCGAGTGGTACGCGCGTATTCTCTTCTCGCTGTTCAGCACACCGTCGTCAACGCTGAACATGGATGACGACGATGTGGTCGCCGGGTTCGTGAGGTCGCATGCGGTACGTGGATTCACCGCGGACCGGTCCGGCCGAGCCAAATAACGAGCTCACGTCCCGTTCACGGGTCGATTTCGCCTGCGATGCCGCTTTCGATGGCGGCACGCATCGCAAGGGGTAGCACGATGAGCCCCTCGAGCTCCCGGCAGGCGCGATCGTAGGCGCGTTCTCGTTCGTTGGGTGTCGCCGCCTCATCTGCGGCCACGCGCAACAGGCGCTGGGCACGCACGATTCGCTGCTGCTCGGGTTCGGCGAACTCGCTGCGGCGCCTGCGAATCGCATCGGACTCCGCGGCATTGAATGCGGCGAGGAAGTCCTCGACCGCGTGCACATATTCACCTGCGGATTCCCGGTCGTCCAGCAGATCCTCGGCGCGCGCGGGACGCAGCATGTCCGCCCGAATCTTCGCCTTGTGAAATCGTTCGGTGAGCGGCTCGCGCAGATCGGTCATGAGCGGGAAGTCCAGCAGCTTGCCCGGGTCGAGTTCGTAGTCCAGCCATCGCGACTCCGTTCGCGAGTGCTCCTCGACCGCGTGCGTGACCGTGCGCCACAGAGCTGCGGAGTTGATGGTGGTGGGCTGCGGACCACCGGAGCCGGGTTCGAGGGGCGCGTCGACATCTCCGCGCTTCTTGGCCGACGCGAACGCCTTGATCGCAGCGTAAATCGCGCCCGCGACCGGCACCGCCACGATCAGTAGCTCGAAGAGCCGAATGAACAAGCCCACATGGCCAGGATGCCAGCTACGGCGTGATCACCCACGTTCCCCGACGCAGCACGCCGGTCACGGCAAGGTCCGCGCCCAGCACCACCAGGTCGGCACGACCCCCTGCAACGAGGCCCGAGACCGGCAGACCGAGCGCACGAGCCGGATTGATCGAGGCCTGGCGAACGGCGGCCAACAGTGCCTCGTCGCGCGGCAGCCCGCTGTGCCGCACGGCGAACCGGAATTGGTGGTCCATGGTGGCGGTGCTGCCGGCGATGGTCTGCGTTCCTGCCACCCGCGCCACCCGATCCACGACCTCGACCTCCAGTGGCCCCAGCTGATAGGTGCCATCGCTCATTCCGGCCGCGGAGATCGCGTAGGTGATCAGCGAGACCCGGTCCGGTCCCCCACTGTGGGCAACGTGGCGGTACAGCGCCGGATCGACGTGCACGCCGTCGGTGATCAGTTCAACGGTGACGCGGGGGTCTTCCAGCAGCGCGATCACCGGACCGGGCTCGCGGGTGTTGATCGGGCGCATCGCGTTGAAGAGGTGGGTGGCCACGCTCGCACCGGCCGCGATCGCCGCGCGCGTCTGCTCGTACGACGCCTCGGTGTGCCCCACCGCGGCCACCACACCCGCATCGACGATCCGCTCGATCGCTGCCAGCGCGCCCGCGCGTTCCGGTGCGATGGTGATCATGCGCACCGTTCCGGCAGCGGCTTCCAGCACGCGGTCGATCTCGGCGGGGTCGGGGTCGCGCATCAGGGCGGGCTGATGGGCACCGCACCGCACCGTCGACAGCCAGGGGCCCTCGAGGTGGAGCCCATCGATCAGGCCGGCACGGACATCGTCTGCCAGCCCGGTGATCTGATGCAGTAGGTCGTCGGGGGACGCGGTGACCAGCGAAGCGATCAGCGTGGTGGTGCCGTGTCGACGGTGGAAGGTGGCGGCCGTGTCCGTATCGGCGCCCGTCGCCGCGGAGAAGTTCGACCCTCCCCCGCCATGCACGTGCGTATCGACGAAGCCCGGCACCAGTGTCACCGCGCCGAGGTCGAGATCCACCGGCCGGGGTGGCACGCCGGAGCCGACGGCGTCGACAACCCCGTTCGACGTCTCAATCCATCCGGGCCGCAACAACTCTCGGCCGGTGACCAGGGTTTCGGCGGCCAGCAACACTCAGATACCCTGCCATTCCGGCTTCGAGCGGTAGGTCTCGCGGTAGTAGTCCACGAGCTGAAGCCTGCGGGCCGCCGCCTCGTCGAGCAGCACCGTGGCGTGCGGATGCAGCTGCAGGATCGTCGCGGGCCACAACGCGCTGACCGGACCTTCTACCAGTTGGTGCACGGCCTCGGCCTTGCCGCGACCCGTCGCCACCAGGATCAGGTGCCTGGCCTCCATGATGGTCGCGAGCCCCTGCGTCAGGCAGTGCGTCGGCACCGCGTCCACCTCGCCGTCGAAGAACCGGGCGTTGTCCATCCGGGTCTGCCTGGTCAGCGTCTTGATCCGGGTTCGCGAACCCAACGACGAGCCGGGCTCGTTGAATGCGATGTGCCCGTCGGTGCCGATGCCGAGAATCTGAAGATCAACACCGCCCGCGTCGCGGATCGCGCTCTCGTATTCCGCACACGCAGCGGGCACGTCGGCGGCGAGCCCGTCAGGGCCTTGGACGGCGCCGGGAGCGAAGTCAACCTTGGAGACGAACACCTCGTCGATGACGTTGCGGTAGCGCTGCGGATGATCAGCGGGCAGGCCGACGTACTCGTCGAGGGTGAAGCCGCGGGCCTGGCGGAACGATGGATTCCCCGTCGCGGCGCGTCGCACGAGTTCGTCATAGATCGGCAGCGGCGACGATCCGGTGGCCAGTCCCAGCACCGCACCCGGTTTGCGTCCCAGCAATGCGGCGATCGCATCGGCACCGACGACGCCGATCTCGTTGGCATCCTGGCTGATGACGACTTCCATTACTTGTTCGCGATGAACAGCTGCGCCCCGGAGAGCAACTGCGCTCCCTCGAGGACGGCCTCGGACGCCACGATGTTCCCGGCCTCGCGCTCGTCCATCACCACGACGGGAACGATCGGGTTCAGGCCCTTCGCCACGACGGCAGCGACGTCGTAGGTGATCACGACCTGACCGACGGTGACATCGTCGCCCTGGCTGAGGTGGACGGTGAAACCGTCACCCTGCAGTTGGACGGTATCCAGGCCGAGGTGGACCAGCACGCCGACGTTTTCCGGGCTCATGACGATGTAGGCATGCGGCATCAGCTTGAGCAGTTTGCCGCTGATCGGGGCGACCGCCTCGACCACCTCGTGCGGCGGATCGACAGCGGCGCCATAGCCCACCATCCCCGCCGAGAACACCGGATCGGGGACGTCTGCGAGCGGGACCGCGCGACCGCCGATCGGTGCGAAGACCTGAGTCTTGCTCACGTCGGGACTCCATTCTGCTCGTGCGCACCCACAATACGAGCGTGCGGCGAAAGAGGGCCTGGACTTCGGCGTTTCCTCTAAGCTTCCGCTGAGCTTGGATGGGGCGGTCGGACAGGGCGAGGAGGTCACCCTCGATGAGTGATACAGCGAAATCGTCTGATATAGAAGGCAAGTCGGGCATGCGGTTCCCCGGCTTCGCGCAATTACAGCGGTTGGGCAAGAGCCTGATGCTGCCGATCGCTGTACTGCCGGCGGCGGGCATCCTGCTTCGCCTGGGCCAGCCCGACCTGCTGGGCCGGATCGAGACGCCGGTCATCGGCGATTTCTTCAAGGCGATGAGCGCGGCAGGTGGGGCCCTGTTCAACAACTTGGCGCTGCTGTTCGCCGTGGGTGTGGCGATCGGTTTCGCCAGGAAGGCCGACGGTTCCACCGCGCTCTCCGCGGTCGTCGGCTACCTGGTGATGGAGGCGGTCTTCAAGACCATGTCGCCGATCGTCCTCGCGGGCGAGGTGGACAAGGCGGGCGAACAGGCTCAGATCAACTACAGCGTGTTCGCGGGCATCGTGAT
>CAZOIX010000046.1:0-12246 GCA_964579685.1 uncultured Mycobacterium sp. | reverse complement strand
CTCAGGCCCCTCCGAGGCCAAACTGATGTCATCGACGGAGTTTCTCGTCGCGAATCTGCACGATGTACCGGTGCTGGTGATCCCGTGCTACGAGCCGAGCTATCCGCGAACCGACGGCGACGAATCCTTCTACCTGGCCACCCTTTACGGATCGATCTTCCCGGCCGTGTGGAATTTCGCGCTGGCGCTGCATTCGCGTGGCTACGGCACATGCATCACGACGATGCACCTGGAGCATGAGCGGGAAATCGGCGAACTGCTCGGTATACCAGCGACGTTCGTCCAGGGGTGTCTGCTTCCCGTCGCGAAGTTACGCGCCGGGCGGAAGTTCGGCCCGACGCCTCGCCGTGAGCTGGACCAGGTCATCGCCGTCAACGAATGGGGTAGCCAATGAGTGCCGAACTGCAGGAGCGCATCGCCCGCCTCGAGGCCCGCTCCGAGATCAGGGACTGCATCGAGCGGTACGCGCGAGGGATGGACCGTCGTGATCGCGGGGTGCTCCGCTCGGCGTACCACGACGGGGCCGTCGACGATCACGTCGGCTTCGTCGGCGAGGTGGACGACTTCATCGACTGGGCCTTCGCCTATCACTCGACACAGACCAGGTATCAGCACTACCTGCTCAACCACACCGCCGAGATCGACGGCAACCAGGCACACGCCGAGACCTACTACCTGTTCGTCGGCACCGACAAGGAACCTGCGAATCACATGACACTGTCGGGTGGTCGCTACGTCGATCGCCTCGAGCGACGCGACGGGCGCTGGGCCATCGTCGACCGCGTCTGTGTCGTCGAGTGGAATGCCGAGTCGACATCATTCATCACCGACGAGGTCATCGCGATGATGGCCGGAACCATGAAAGTCGCCACCCACGACAGGACTGATCCCTCCTATGATCGCCCGCTGGCTGCGGCGCGGCCGGTGACGCCCGCGTGAGTGCTGTGGCCCCACCATCGGGCCGACCGCCCGATGGTGGCATCCCCGCAGTTCGCGCTGTACTCGGTAGGATCGACGACCAGTTGTGCATCCAGCCAGACGAGCGGCGAAGGAGGATGTGGCGATGGCCGACGCCGACGCCGTGAAGCGGAGTTCTCCTCGCGGTCGGCCCGTGAGCAAGAAGGGTCATCGCACCACCAAGCTCGCTGCGGTATCCAACCAACCGTCGGACGCGACTCGGCGCACCGAGATTCTGAAGACCGCGAACACCGTCATCGCCACATCGGGTCTGCGAAGCTCGCTGCAACAGATCGCCGACGCCGCGGGCATCCTGGCCGGCAGCCTGTATCACCATTTCGAGTCGAAAGAAGCCATCCTCGTCGAACTGATCCGGCGTTACCACGCCGATCTGGATCGTATCGGCGACGTCGCGCTGGAACGCGTCGACGAGCCCGATCCGCGCCCGGCCTCAGAACAGATCACCGCACTCGGATGCGAAATCGCCCGCTGTGCGGTGGAACACCGGGCTGCCCTGCAGATGTCGTTCTACGAGGGGCCGAGCACCGACCCCGAGCTGGTGGAATTGGCCAAGCGCCCGCCGACCAAGATCCAGGCCGCGATGTTGCAGGCGTTGCGAGCCGGCCGCTGGAGCGGGTATATCCGTCCTGACGTCGACCTTCCCACCCTGGCCGACCGCCTGTGCCAGAGCATGTTGCATGTCGGCCTAGACGTCATTCGCCACAACGCCTCGACAGATGAACTGGCCAGGCTGAAATGCCGGATCGCCCTTGGCGGACTCGCGGTCGACCTGCCCACCGACGCGGACCTCGACAAGTCGAACGCCTTCGCGGCCGCGCAACAAGTGATCGACAGCTGGGTCGACACCGATGAGAACGGCGATCTGAAGGCCGCGCACGTACGCGCGGTCGCACGAGCCGAGTTCGGCCGGCGCGGGTACGAGATGACGACGATCCGCGATATCGCGTCGGCCGCGGGTCTGGGCACCGGCACGGTCTACCGGGTGATCGGCTCGAAGGATGAGCTGTTGATGTCGATCATGTTGGAATTCGGTCACAAGGTCGGCGGCGCATGGACCGACATCGTCCGATCGGATTCGACAACAGTGGAGAAGCTGGACGCGTTGAGCTGGCTGAACGTCAACGCCCTCGATCAGTTCCCCGACGAGTTCCGGATTCAGCTGGCGTGGCTGCGCCACACGCCTCCGGACACGTCGACCCCAGCGTGGTCGTTCACCACCCGGATCCGCCAGATGAAAGCGCTACTCTCCGAGGGTATTCGGGCCGGCGAGATCCAGGTCGACAGTCCGACCGCCGACCTGCTTGCCCGGTGCATCATCGGAGAGCAGTGGATTCCGGAGAACATCCTTCAAGAAATCGGTACGCGAAACGCCTTGATCCTGGCCCGTGACACCACCTTGCGAGGAATCGCCGTCCGCGGCACGTGATCGTGGAAACGTCTCGTATCGAGCGTGAACAGATCTTCCGTGCGGTCGCCGAGGAGCGGCGTCGCATCGCCGACCTCGTCGACACCCTCAACGACGACGCGCTGGCGACCCCGAGTCTGTGCGCGGGATGGGATGTCAAAACGGTTGCTGCCCATCTGGTCAGTGTGTTCGCCGACAACTTCTGGACGTTCCAGCGCGCGGCGATCAGCCACCGCGGCGTCAACCGGGCGATCGACGCGCTGGCACGCCGACGCGCAGAAGGTCCGACCAAGGAGATCACCGGAACTCTTCGTGAGCGCGCCGAGCACCGGTTGAGTCCGCCTGTCACCGGGCCGCTGTCCGGCTTGACCGACGTCTTGGTGCATAGCGGTGATATCCAGATCCCGCTCGGTCTCGAATTCCGACCCGACGAGGAGAAGGTGACGTGGGCTCTCGACTTCTTGACGGGTCCCCATCCGCTCGGCTTTGTCCCGCGCGGCCGCCTTCGCGGAATCGCATTGCACAGCACCGACACCGGGAAGTCCTGGGGCGAGGGTGCCGAGATCCGCGGTCCCGCAGCGCTTTTGATGATGGCCGCGACAGGGAGAGCCATCACCTTGGACATGGTCGAGGGTCCTGGCGTTGATCTGCTTCGAACGCGGCTGGCCTAGGTTTCGCCGAATCGGTCGACGAGACGCGAGTTCACGCCGTCGGCTTCCAGCCGCCGGGCCACCAGATATCCGGAGCCCATCCAGCCTCGTCGCGTCCAGTTGCCGAATGAGATCCGGGTGCCGGGTGCGCCCGAGGCGGCCGGCACCGACTTCACACGCTCCAGCGCCTCTTTCACACCACGGGGGCTGAGAGGGTGTGCGTTGACGATCGCGTGCAGCACGGCGACCGCGACGTCACGGTTGACCACCGGTACGCACCACTCCGGCCGTCGGCCCGTTCGCTCTTTGAACTCGTCGAGGAACCGCTGACCCACCGGGTTGCCTTCGTCGTACTGGTCGATACCCGTCCACCCCATGAACGCATTCCACATCACGGGGTTGATCCAGGCGTTCTCGAACGCGGTGCCCGCGAAGCGGGGCGGATCCCAGTCGAGTTCTGCGAGCGCAGGATTGACCAAGACGATCCCGAAGCCGAAGCCGGCGTGCACGATCGCCTGCGCCTTCGCGTCATACAGCGTGCGGACCGCCTCGCTGACATCCTGGGCGGTCTGCGCGATCGAGGCTTCTGCAACGATCCTGATGCCGCGTTGTTGGCACGCCTTGCGAAAGTTCGCCACGTACGCCTCTCCCACCAGCGACTGCTCCATCAGCACGCCCACATCGGTGTGGCCGCCCTTGACCAGCAGGTCGGCCCAGAAGATCGGCTCGTCGAAGTGCGACCCCATCGGAAACGAGAAGAACCACTCGCCCAGTGCCTCGTCCGATCCGGTCACGCTGATTGCCGGAACGCGGAACCGTTCGTTCAAGGCATCCTTGATCGCGACTGCGTTGTCGCCGATGTGCGGACCGAAGATCACCAGGCAGCCCTCGTCGACCAGCTCCCCGTACGCGTCGATGACCTTCTTGACCGAACCCTTGGGGAGCCCCTCGACCTCGCGGTAGACGACCTCCACCGGGCGATCGATGACACCCCGCTCCAGGGCGTCTTCGAAGATCATGTCGAACGGAATGGTCAGATCATCCCGGTAATGCTGCGGAAAGTCTTCCGACAGAAGGAAATCCATCAGATAGCCGATCTTGATCGGCTCGGCCGTGCTCTCGTACGACATCGCTGTCCTTTCTCAACCCGTGACCACGGGCAGTTTCCCCCACCCACGCACGCTGGAGGTGTGCGCCATCGCCGCATCGTCGTAGTCGATCTCCCACTCGGGCCAGCGTGTCAGCATCTCTTCGAGCGCCACCCGGGCCTGCATCCGCGCAAGCGACGATCCGAGACAGAAGTGCAGTCCCTGACCGAACGAGAGGTGGGGTCCTGTTCGGTGGATGTCGAAGCTCTCACCGTCGGGAAAGTGCCGCTCGTCCCGGTTGGCTGAACCGTTGAGCAGCAACATGATCGAGCCTTCCGCGATCGTCTGCCCGTGGACCTCGGTGTCCCGCGCGACGTGACGCGCCTGCACGGGCGACGGCGACTCGTAGCGCAGCACCTCCTCGATCGCCCGGGGAATCATCGAGCGGTCGTCGACCAGTTCGCGTCGTTGCTCCGGGTGTTGGGCGAGCAGTTGACCGATGAAGCCGATCAACCTTGTCGTGGTCTCGTTGCCGGCCCCCGCGATCATGCTGGTATAGGTCAGCACCTCGATGCGCGTCAGCGGCCGCAGCTCACCGTCCTCCTCGACCTCCGCATTGAGCAACTGCGTCATCAGGTCGTCAGAGGGGTGTTCGGCCCGCCATTCGATGTAGTCGGCGAACAACTGGTACGCGTTTTCGAAGGTCGCGGCCGACACAGACTGAAAGCTGCCTTCCTTCAGACCGATCGACGCATCGGTGTTGTCGCGGATCTGCTGCTGCCCCTCTTCGGGGATGCCCAGTAGATAACCGATGGTCCGCATGGGGATCAGCGCACCGAAGTCGGCGATCAGGTCGAAGCGGGAGGCTCCTGCCAGGGCATCGAGCGCGCGGACACAGTATTGCCGAACCAGATGCTCGATGCCCTCCATGCGTCGTGGCGTGAAGACCTTCGACAGCAGTCGGCGATGAAGATCGTGCAGCGGCGGATCCTCGAAGAGGATGACCCCGGGCGGCACCGGAACGTCGCTCATGATGATGTCGATCGTGGTGCCCTTGCCCGACCGATAGGTGTCCCAGTTGTGCAGTTCGCGGGCGACGTCGTCGTAGCGGCTCAACGCGTAGAAGTTGTACTTCTCGTTGTGATAGAGCGGAGCTTCATCCCGCATCCGACGCCAGGTCGGATACGGATTGTCATCGATATCGAAGTCGAACGGGTCGTAATACAGATCGGTGGTGCTCGTGCCGGTCATCATGTCGGGCTCCTCATCAGTCGAATGCATACCGCGGCAACGTGTTCGGCAAGTCAAGTGAGCTCAACAGTCCTGATGGCGCGTCCACGACGTAGGGAATCGCGTTGACCACGCGCATCGCGGTGGCGGCCATCGCAGCATGACCGGCGGCGTGTCCTTCCGCGGCGCCGACGTTCATCGCGCAGTGAACGTCTGGATCACCCTCGATGTCGACGCGATATGTCGCGTCGAACTCCGATGTGAGCCAATCCGGTGCCACGTCGCGTGCCATCCGGATGATGTGCTCGACGACAATCGCTTCCCGACCGTTGACGACTCCGGCCGCTCTGGTGCTCACGGCACCGCACGTGCCTGCCTTGATCGTGCCGAACGCCACCTCGATGTCTCTGTCGGTGACCCGTCGGTCGAGGGTCCCTCGGACCTCCTCGACTTCGACACCCAGCCCCGCCGCCATCAGATGGATCGGTGCGCGCCAGGCCATTTCGATGAAGCCGGGTGTCTTCAGCAGAGGCTCGAAGTCGAGCGGATGGCCGAAGCCCATGCCGTTCATCATCACGTCGGCCACCGGATAGTGGTCGTTGAGCGCGACCTCGGTGACCCTGAGGCACCGGATCTTCTTCGACTGTGTGGCGAGCAGCAACGCCAGCTGATCTGAGCCGAAGCCGGGAAAAATGCCCGACGCGTAGAACGACACACCGCCTGCCTGCGCCGCCGCCTGCATCTGGTCCCGCCATTCCGGCGAGTAGTAGGAGGGTGGATACACCAGGCTGGTCGACGAGGTCGATACGACGTTGATGCCTGCTTCCAGCAGCTTCAGGTAATCGGGCACCGCGCCTGCATCGCGATCGGGACCGCTGGCGGCATACACCACGCAGTCGGGTGCCAGGGCGATGAGCGCATCGGCGTCATCGGTGGCGATCACGCCGATCGGCTCGATGCCGGCCAGGACGCCCGCATCCTGTCCGACCTTTTCCGGTGAGTGCACCCATACCCCGACAAGGTCGAGGTCGGGCCTGCGCCGAATCGCGTCTATCGCAATCGATCCCACACCGCCCGTCGACCAGACCACGGTTCTCAGCGGCTGTGCCACAGGGCTTTCCTCTCGTTCACGCACGCTCGAACGAACTCTAACCTAAAATTTGTTCCATCCGATTGTAATAGTGGTTACTATTCTAAACCGATCGGACAGTTGCAAGCCGGAACCCTCGAGGAGTCGACATGGCAGAACGCAAGCACCGCGTCGTGGTCTGGGCGACGGGAGGCATCGGCTCGATCGCGATCCGCGCGATACATGAACGTCCGAATCTCGAGCTCGTCGGGGTGTGGGTGCACTCCCCCGAGAAGGACGGCATGGACGCTGGCGAGCTCGCCAACGGCGAACCGATCGGTGTGACCGTCACCACCGATGCCGACGCGCTGATCGCGCTGAAGCCCGACTGCGTGATCTACGCGGCGAGCGGCCCCGAGCGGGACGCCCTGGCGATTCCCGACTACGTCAAACTGCTCAGCGCCGGACTCAACGTCGTCACCACGAGCACGACCCGCTTGGTCAACCCGCACGCGTACGAGCCCGCCGAGTGGCGCGATCAGCTCGTCACCGCGGCGAAGGCGGGTCAGGCGTCGTTGTACGCCTCGGGCATCGAACCCGGATTCGCTGCCGACTACCTCGCGCTCGTGCTGGCCACGCAGTCGTCACAGATCGAGAAGATCCATGCCTACGAGATCGGGCTGTACGACGACTACGGCGTGCCCGACATCATGAGTGATGCAATGGGGTTCGGCCGGCCTCTGGACTACGAACCGTGGATCAGCATGCCGGGCGCCATCGAGGGCGAATGGCAAGGACAGATCCGGATGGTGGCCGAGGCGCTCGGCGTCGAGGTCTCCGAGATGCGGTCGACATTCGATCGCGCGGTGACCGAACGGACACTGCAGGTCGCGATGGGAACGGTGGAGGCCGGCACCTGCGGTGCGCTGCGAATGCAGGCGATCGGCGTCGTCGACGGCCGCGAGGCCATCGTGATCGAACACGTCACCCGGTTGGCTCCCGACGTCGCACCACACTGGCCGACGCTGCCGAATGCCCTCGGCTACCGCGTGGTGATCACCGGTACGCCGGATATCGACTGTGCCTTCGATGTGACGCTGCGCGACCGCAAGAAAGCCGGGATCGAAAGCATGACCTCCGGGGCGGGCGCGATGGTGGCCACGGCCATGCGCGTCGTGAACGCCGTGCCCTATGTGGTCGATGCGCGACCCGGTCTGCTCAGCTCGGTGGATCTGCCGCTCACCATTCCCAAGGGCGCCTTCAACCCGGCGTGATCACTCCGGCAGCCGCAGTTCGGGCTTCTCCACCTCTTCGATGTTGACGTCCTTGAAGGTGATGACGCGAACCTGTTTGACGAAACGTGCCGGACGGTACATGTCCCACACCCAGGCGTCGCCGAGCCTCAACTCGAAATAGACCTCGCCTTGGGCATTGCGGGGCACCAGTTCGACGCTATTGGCGAGGTAGAAGCGCCGCTCCGTCTCCACGACGTAGCTGAACTGCCCGACGATGTCCTTGTATTCGCGGTAGAGCGAGAGCTCCATCTCGGTTTCATACTTTTCGAGATCTTCGGCACTCATCTGCTCAGCTGTCCTTCATGTCCATCACGTCGTCCCCACTTCGCGCACGCTCATCGCGACTCCAATCCTCCCCTACCCGAATCGGCTCTGCTGCTCGGGTTCGATGTCGAGCTCGACGTCGGGTACCAACACCGGGCCCAGCTCTGTGCCGATTTCGGTGTCGATCTCGAAGTCCACCGCGACCAGCCGGCGCACATTGATGAATGAGTACCGGTGCTGGACACACGGGCCCAGCTCGGCGAGGGCCGCACTGTGCGCGGCGGTGCTGTATCCCTTGTGCTCGGCGAAGCCGTAGCCCGGATGCTCGGCCTCCATGTTGACCATCAGCCTGTCACGACTCACCTTCGCCAGCACGCTCGCGGCCGCGATGCACGCCGCCGCAGCGTCGCCGCCGACCACGGGCAATGAGGGCATCGGCAGCCCCGGCACCCGGAATCCGTCCGACAGCACGTAACCCGGCCGCACCGACAACCCGGCCACGGCACGCCGCATCCCCTCGATGTTGGCCACGTGAACGCCGCGGCGATCGACCTCTGCGGAGGGGATGAAGACCACGTGGTAGGCCACCGCGTATCTGCGGATCAGCGGGAACAGCCGCTCCCGCTCCTTCTCGTTGAGCTTCTTGGAATCGTCGAGCGCGGCCAGGCTGTCGAGCCGATTCGGCCCGAGCACGCACGCCGCCACCACAAGAGGCCCCGCGCAGGCGCCGCGCCCCACCTCGTCCACGCCTGCCACCGGTCCCAGCCCACCCCGGTACAGCGCGGACTCCAACGTGCGCAGGCCAGAGGACTTCCGGATCACCGTTCGTGGAGGCCATGTCGCCGGCAACTCAGGCCCTCCGCTCTTCGCGCAAGCGGCTCATCGCCAAACTCCTACTGGGTCTGCGGATTCACACTGCTCACGCCGCCCCATCGCGCCGGTGGCCAGGCGATGAACCGTGCCTTTCCGATGACATTCTCCAACGGCACGGTGCCGGCCTGCGGGTCGCCCGTGCACAGCAGCCCGCGCTGAGCGTCAGCGGGCGTGCTCGTGCAGTGCGCACGCGAGTCAGCTGAATGGGTGCGGTTATCGCCCATCACCCACAACTTGCCTTCGGGCACCGTCACCGGCCCGAACTCATTACCGAGACACGCGGCGTAGGGGTTCGCAGGATCGACGTTCATCGTCGCGAAGTCCAGGTACGGCTCGTCGAGCCGCTTGCCGTCGACCGTCAGTCCCGTGTTCGCTCGGCACTCAACAGTCTGGCCCCCCACCGCTATTACGCGTTTGACCAGGTCGTTCTCGTCTGGGGGGACGAATCCGATGAACGACAACGCGTTCTGCACCCACCGCACCACGGTGTTGTCGGACCGGATCGACTTGTATCCGATGTTCCAGTTCGGCGGGCCCTTGAAGACGATGACGTCACCCGGCTCGGGCGAGGAGAAGTCGTACGTCAGCTTGTCGACCATGATTCGATCCCCGGTGCAGCCGGGGCACCCGTGCAGGGTGGGCTCCATCGACTCCGACGGAATGAGATACGGGCGCGCGACAAACGTCAGCATGACGTAGTACAGGACCAGCGCAATGGTGATGAGAATCGCGAACTCGCGTAGCGCACCCTGCTTCTTTTTCGGCGTTTCGACCGTGTCCTCCGAACTGGAGTCTTCGGTCGGACTTTCTAACGCCTCGTCGGGGTCGGTGGATCCAGTCACCGCATCAGGGTAGCCAGCGCGATGCTCACCGCCGCGCTCCTCGGCTGCCACGCGTCACAACCCGGCACGTCGGCGGCCGGACGCGATCAGCGCTTTTCCTTGATCTTCGCCTTCTTGCCACGCAGCTCGCGCAGGTAGTACAGCTTCGCGCGGCGCACGTCACCGCGGGTCACGACGTCGATGTGGTCGATATTGGGTGAATGCACGGGGAACGTCCGCTCGACACCGACACCGTAGCTCTCCTTGCGCACGGTGAACGTCTCACGGATACCGCCACCCTGGCGACGCAGCACCACGCCCTTGAAGACCTGGATACGTTCCTTGGAGCCCTCGATGACCTTCACGTGCACGTTCACGGTGTCGCCGGGGCTGAAGTCCGGGATGTCGTCGCGTAGCGACGTCTGATCGACGAAGTCCAGCGTGTTCATCGGTGACACTTCCTTGCTGTTGGCGGCTGCGGGCGTGCTGTCGCGGTGGATTCGCGGCGCCGAGCCGATGTATCGGGCGGATCGGGGTGTATCTCGCTGTGGGCGGGGTACCTGCCCACGCAGACAACTGCTCAATTGTGCCAGATAGGCCCCGATCCAGTGAAATCCACTGACCCGAACGGCGCCACCGCACGCCAGAACACGAAGCCTACCTAAGCAGGCAGGAGAACGCGGTGGCCGCTACCCTTGAATCCGCGCATTGTTCGGATGCGCGGACTCAAGGGAGGGCGATGCGACGGCGGCCGTCGAAGCTGGTCACGGCGACTGCGATCGTGATTCTCACCGCACCCGTACTCAACGGATGCGAGGCCAGGGTGTACGGAACCCCTCCGGAGTCCGCAGGGCCGCAACTGACCGTCGTCGTGCCGCAGGGCCGCATGGCTCCCCTTCCCGAGGCACCGCCCGACCAGCCTGCGGCGGCTTTCCTCGGGCTCGGGGATCGCGTGCAGCAGGCCACTGCCGAGGCCGCCGCGGCGGGTGCTGACATCACGACGGTGGTGCTGGACCGCAATACCGGCCAGCTCGTCTCCAACGGCAACGGCGAGCAGATGCCGATCGCCTCGGTGGTCAAGCTCTTCATCGCCGATGACCTGCTGCTGGGGGAATCAGAGGGAAAGACGCAGCTCAGTGCTGATGACCGCAAGATGCTGGACGTCATGCTGCGGTCCTCTGACGACAGTGCGGCCCAGGTTTTCTGGGATCGCCTCGGCGGCAGCGCCGTGGTCGACCGCGTCGTGGCCCGATACGGACTGACGGCCACCACGGCGCCCGCCTACGGAAAGTGGGACATCACGCTGAGCACCGCGGGCGATCTTGTCCGCTATTACGACAAGCTGCTCAACGGTAGCGGCGGACTGCCGCCCGAACAGGCCGATGTGATCCTGAGCAACCTCGCGCAATCCACACCGACGGGAAACGACGGTTACCCGCAGCGGTTCGGTATCCCCGAGGGTCTCTTCGCGGAACCGGTGGCCGTCAAGCAGGGCTGGTTCTGCTGCTGGGGTGGCGGCAATCAGTTGCATTGGTCCACCGGCGTGATCGGGCCCGACCGCCGGTATGTGATGGCGATCGCTTCGCTACAGCCCGTCGGCGAAGCGGAGGCGCGGGCCACCATGACCCAGGCCGTCAAGACGATGTTCCCGCGCGGCCGCATCTAGCTCGCCGCCAGACCTCGTCAACCACGCCGAAAACGCCGGCGACCGGTTACCGTTAGTCGCTTCGCAATGTGGATAGCAACGCGGAAGGGCGACACCCGATGGCAGACAACGATCACTTCCCGCTGCAGATTTCCCGGCGCGCGATGCTCGGCGGGCTGGGCGTCGGTGCCGCCGCGATCGCCACCGCCCCGCAGGCGCAAGCGCAACTCGACGTCGGCTATGAGGCGATGCTGATGAAGTGCATCGATCCCCGGTTCACCACCAACTCCTGGAACTACATGACCGACCGCGGCTGGAAGAACAACTACAGCGAGTTCGCGTTCGCCGGCGGCCCGGTCGGCGTGGTGGCCCCGGTCTTCGCGGGTTGGCACGAGACGTTCTGGGAGAACCTCGCGATCTCGGCGGATCTGCATTGGGTGCAACGCGTCATCGGCATGACCCACCGCGACTGCGGTGCGGCCGCCGTCGCCTACGGCGATCGGGTCCTTACGGACAGGGACTTCGAAACCGAGATGTTGTCCATGGCATTGCGGGAGTTCCGCAGCCAGGTACAGCAGCGTCAGCCGGAACTCGGCATTGAAATCGGCATCATGGACTTGGACGGCCACGTGGAATACGTGGACTGACAGCGGTCAGTCCAGGAGATCGGGCCTGCGGTCGCGGGTGCGCTGCAGGCTCTGCTCCCGACGCCACGCCGCGATCTTGGCGTGGTCGCCGGACAGCAGGATCTCCGGCACGTCGAGTCCGCGCCAGCTCGGCGGGCGGGTGTAGCTCGGTTCTTCCAACAGGCCGTCTGAATGCGAATCATCTTGGTGTGACGCGGGATTGCCGAGCACATCGGGCAACAGGCGTACGACTGCTTCGATCATGACCAGCGCTGCGCTCTCCCCGCCGGGCAGTACGTAGT
>CAZOIX010000045.1:8920-12256 GCA_964579685.1 uncultured Mycobacterium sp. | reverse complement strand
GCACCTCCATCGCGTCGATCTCCTCACGGATGGTGCGCGACCCCAGATCGGCACAGATCGCCGTCGAACCGGCGCCCGCCACGATCAGCACCGTCACGATCGGGCCGATCTGGGTCACCGCGCCGAACGCCGCACCCGCGCCCGACAGATCAGCGGCACCCAACTCGCGCAACAGGATGTTGAGCGTGAAGCTGACCAGCACCGTGAACGGAATCGCCACCAACAACGTCGGCGCCAGCGCCACCCGGGCGATGAACCAGCACTGCTCCAGGAATTCCCGCCACTGAAACGGCCGGCGAAACACAAACCGCACCGCATCAGCCGACATCGCAAAGAACCCACCAACGGCCTGCATCGGTCCCGCGAAGCTGCTCAACTGCGGCAACCCCGGCGACCACCGCTCCGGACCGCTACCCCGTGCCATCAGGTAGCTCCTTCCAGAGTCGTCAAAGCCGTTACCGCCGCCGGAATCATATTGTGCGCCAATCCGATCCGTGCACCGCCCAGGCCCCCCTGCAGATAATCGTGACCTCGGCTTCGACGATCAAGGAGCCCCCGCAATCCCTCGGCGAAACCGACATCTTCATAGCTGATGGTTTCGTTGCCCGTGAAGAAATCGTGAACTTCGGACACATCGACGTGCGATAGATGCCGCTGCGGGCACGCTCGGCCGTCACCAACCGTCCCCGCATCGGGGGTATCCCAACGCGGCCGGTAGGTGCCGATCGAAGCGACATGGGGCATGGGCTGTGTCCCTCTTGGTCCTAGGTGACGGCGCCGGCCGTCTTGAGCTCGATGATGCGGTCCCAATCCAATCCGAGTTCCAGCAAGATCTCGTCAGTTTGCTCCGCGAACCCTGGAGCGGGGCCCGTTTGGGGTGGACTCACATCGAATTGCACGGGATTCGCCACCAATTCGAGTTCACCCGCCGTCACCAGATAGTTGTTGGCGCGGACCTGCGAATCCTCGACCGCCTGCAGGGTGTCCTGCACTGGCGCCCACGGACCGAGCAGTGTCGCGAACCGCTCGCTCCATTCCGCGAGGGGACGTTTGCTCATCGCGTCGTTGAGGATTTCCGCTGCAACCGCGGTGTTCTCGGCAATCGACTCGACGGTGGCGAATCGTGGATCGTCGGCCAGTTCGTCGAGGTTCATGTGCTTACAGACGTCCGCCCAGAATTTGGTCGGCTGCATCATCACAAAAGAGATGTAGCGATCGTCTGCCGTCGGATAGAGCCCCACCAGCGGGTTGATCGGTGAACCGTGCACACCGGGCGGAAAGGCCTCCATTCGCTGGCCCAGGTGTTTGGTCAAAGCCACCGTGTGTCCGAGCGACCACAGGCCGCTGCCCAACAGCGAGACGTCCACCACGGACGGCTCCCCGGTGCGTTCACGCTTCAACAGCGCGGCGGCGATCCCCCCCGCGAGGTTGGTGCCCGAGATCGTGTCCCCATAGGCGGGCCCGGGTGGGCCGACCATGCCAGGTGTACCCGGTGGGGTGATGGTGGCCGCAGTGCCCGCACGGCACCAGAAGGCGGTCATGTCGTAGCCGCCCTTCACCGACTCCTCGCCGCGGGGGCCCAGCGCGCTGCCCCTGGCGTAGATGATCTTCGGGTTGACGGCACGGATGTCGTCGACGTCGATACCGAACTTTTGTCGATGTCCCGGCAGGAAGCTGGTCAGAAACACGTCGGCGCGCCTGGCCAGCTCCAGGAGCACCTCCTTGCCTTCAGGCACCGACATGTCGAGTCCGACGCTGCGCTTGCCGCGGTTGGCATGCTCGATGTTCGGGTTCGGGTCCCCCTCGACGCGGAGCAGGCCGGTCTGGCGCAGCCCGCGCTGCGGATCGCCGGTCACCGCGTGCTCGACCTTGATGACATCGGCGCCCCACTCGCGCAGCACTGCGCCCGCAGACGGCACGAAACCGTACATCGCGACCTCGAGGACGCGGATTCCTTCCAGTGGCCGGCTCATGAGACAACCACAGCGAAGGTCTTGGACTCCAGGAACTCCTCGAGGCCCGCGGTGCCCATCTCGCGTCCGATGCCGGACTGCTTGTAGCCGCCGAACGGACTGTCGGGGCTGAAGTAGTTGCCGCCGTTGATGGAGAAGGTGCCCGTTCGGATGCGGCGGGCCACCGCGAGCGCGCGGTCCTCGCTGCCGAACACCGCACCGGACAATCCGTAGATGGAGTTGTTCGCGATCCGCACGGCGTCGTCATCGTCGGAGTAGGCGATGACGACGAGGACAGGACCGAAGACCTCCTCCTGGGCGATCTCGCTGTCGGGATCGACGTTGGTCAGCAGGGTCGGGGTATAGAAGTAGCCGGGGTCGACCTTCTCACCCCCCGTCACCAGCGTGGCCCCCGCCTCGACGGCGCGTCTGACCATGCCGTCGACCTTGTCGCGTTGTTTCTCACTGATGAGTGGGCCCATGTAGGTCGACGGATCGGCCGGATCCCCGAAGCGCACCAGACCGAAGTTGTTCTTGATCATCTCGACGATCTCGTCGTGATTCTTCTCGTGCACCAACAGCCGGGACGTGAGCGCGCACCCCTGACCCGCGTGCGTGACCATGCTGAAGGCCGAGAACAACGCCGCAGTGCTGAAGTCGGCGTCGTCGAGCACGATCGCCGCCGACTTACCGCCGAGTTCCAGGAACACCTTCTTGAGGGTGTCGCTGGCGGCAGACATGATCCGGCGCCCGGTCGGCGTCGAGCCGGTGAAGGTCACCATATCGACGTCGGGGCTCGTGGTCAGGGCGGCACCGACCTCGGGGTCGGACCCGCTGAGCACGTTCACCACGCCGGCGGGAATGTCGGTGTGGTTGGCGATCAACTCCCCCAACGCCAGCGTGATCAGCGGGGTGTCGGGCGCGGACTTCAGACTCACCGTGCAGCCGGCGGCCAGCGCGGGTGCGAGCTTGGCCAGCGCCAGCTGGCTGGGGTAGTTGTACGCGATGATCGCGGCGACGACGCCGCCCGCCTCTTTCTCCACCCATCGGTGGTGCTGCATACCGCGACTCTCGATGTTGCCGAGGTCCTCGGTCATCGGATAGGTCTTCAGCAGGTCGGCGTAGTAGCGCACGATCGCGATCGGCTGATCCAACTGGGCGCCCTGGCACAGCGCCTCCGTCGCGCCGACCTCGGCGATGGTCAGCGCGGCGAGTTCGTCGCGGTGGTCGACCAGTGCCTGATGGAACTGTTCGAGGCAGCGGATCCGCAACTCGGTGTTCGTGGACCAATCCGTCTCGTCGAAGGCGCGCCGTGCGGCCGCGACGGCGGCTTCGGCATCGGCGACCGTGGCATCCGGAGCATGGCCGAGTACCTCACCGGTAG
>CAZOIX010000045.1:0-8910 GCA_964579685.1 uncultured Mycobacterium sp. | reverse complement strand
GGGTTGAGAGTGAGATACGTCCGCGACGTGTCGAGTAGCTTGCCGTCGATCAGCAGTCGCCGGTCGACACCGCTCGCGGCGGCATCGGTGGCGGCGTGCTCATCGGTGATCGTCGTCGCTTCCTGCATCATCCTCCTCGGCACGTGCGCCTTCGCGCCCCCTAGTGTGATGGAAACTTCATTCTCATCACCGGCGAATCATACATTCGTCACAAGAGAACTCAAGAAAATGAAGGGAACTCCCGCTGCCTGCAGCGCACGGTGCGACAATCAACGGCAAAACGTCTCACCAGTGCGAATCCGGCCTCCATCTTGTCTTGCACGATCACAGTCCACGAGAGTACGGTTCTCATAATCGGAAGGACGATTCTTGATGTATGACCGGCAGGTGTGGGGTTGAAGAACGCTGTCGTGACCGGAGGTGGCTCCGGCATCGGGCAGGCCGTCGCGCACCGGTTGCGCGCCGACGGTATGAATGTCGCGATTCTGGACCTGAACCCATCCGACGCTGAGCACTCTTACGTCGCCGACGTCACCGACCGCGCCCAGGTCGACGCCGCGCTCGATGCGGTGCGCGCCAAGCTCGGTCCTGTGACGGTTCTGGTGAACGCCGCGGGGCTGGAGAAGTTCAAGCGCTTCGCCGATATCTCGTTCGAGGAGTGGCAGCGCGTCGTCGACGTCAACCTCATCGGCGTCTTCCATTGCATCCAGGCGGTGCTGCCCGACATGGTCGAGGCCGGCTGGGGCCGCATCGTCAACATCTCGTCGTCCAGCACACATTCGGGCCAGCCCTACATGTCCCCCTATGTGGCGGCCAAGTCGGCGGTCAATGGGCTGACCAAGTCACTCGCACTGGAATACGGACCCAGCGGCATCACCGTGAACGCGGTGCCGCCCGGCTTCATCGACACCCCGATGCTGCGGAAGTCCGAAGAGCGGGGCTACCTCGCCGTCCAGCAGAGCATCGACTCCACGCCGGTGCGCCGTATCGGCAGACCCGAGGACATTGCGGCCGCCTGCGCCTTCCTGATCTCGGAGGAAGCCGGCTACATCACCGGACAGATCCTGGGCGTCAACGGCGGCCGGAACACGTAACCACACATCCGCAGAATCGAAAGGACACCTCAGTGGGACGAGTACAGGGAAAGGTCGCATTCGTCACCGGCGCGGCCCGCGGACAGGGCCGCAGTCACGCGGTTCGGCTGGCCGAGGAGGGCGCCGACATCATCGCGGTCGACCGGTGCGAGGACTTCGCAACGGTCGGTTACCCCATGGCCGCACCCGAGGACCTGGAGGAGACGGCGCAGTTCGTCGAGAAGACCGGGCAGCGCGTCGTCACCGCACAGGTCGATGTGGCTGACGCCGCGCAACTGAAGAACGCGCTCGAAGCGGGTGTCTCCGAGTTGGGCAGGCTCGACATCGTCGTCACGTCGGCCGGAATCGCGGGCATGAAGGGCTCGGGAGACATGGCGGCCTGGGTCGACGTCATGAACACCAACCTGATCGGCACGTTGAACGCCATCCATGTGGCACTTCCGCACCTCGGTGAGGGTGCGTCGATCATCGCCACCGGGTCCACCGCAGCGCTGATGGATGTCAGCAAGAACGACAACCCGGGTACCGATCCGGGTGGTGCCGCCTACCTACATTCGAAGCGGCTCCTGTCGCAGTATGTGCACAACCTCGCGGCAGAACTCGCACCACGAGGCATCCGCGCGAACGTCATTCATCCGACGAACTGCAACACGGCGATGCTTCAGAGCGAGCCCATGTACAAGTCGTTCCGTCCCGACCTCGAGCACCCGACGAAGGCCGACGCCGAACCCGTGTTCTACGTCCAGCAGGCGATGAAGGTGCCCTGGATCGAACCCGAGGACATCAGCAACATGGTGCTGTTCCTGGCCTCGGAGGAGGCCCGTTACATCACCGGCACTCAGCAGCGCGTCGACGCCGGCGGCTATCTGAAGTGGTACGACTACCACATCTGAGAGGAGCTCACCGTGAAGGTTTTCGTCGACTCGGGACGCTGCCAGGGGCACACGCTGTGCTCGATGATCGCGCCGGATTCCTTTGAGCTCAGCGATATCGACGGCACTTCCTCGCCGGTGAACGAGGTGGTGCCTCCGGACCAGGAGGACGCGGTGCGCGAAGCCGTGCAGTCATGCCCGGAGCAGGCCATCTCGATCGAAGAGTGACACCAACCAAAGCGCAGGGAGACAAGCCTTGAGTGTCGACGACATACACGCCGCCGACAGCGAGCGGAAGAAGAACCGGTATCACTTCGACCGGCACACCCCGGAGTATCGGGTGCAGTTCGAGAAGATCACCGAGGAGATGCAGTCCAAGTGCCCCATGGCCTGGACCGACGTCTACGACGGACATTGGGTCGCCGCCGACAGCAAGCACGTGTTCGAACTCGCCCGGTGCCCGGTGGTGTCCAACGATCACGACATCAACGGCGAGCGCAGGGGATACCAGGGAATCACCATCCCGAAGGCGCAGCGCGCCACCGTCGTCCGCGGCGGCATCCTCGAGATGGACGAACCCGAACACAGCACCTACCGCGGGGCGTTGAATCCGTACCTGTCCCCCGCTGCGATCAAGCGCTGGCAACCCTTCGTCGACGAGATCACCCGGGCGGCACTCGACGAGAAGATCGAATCGGGCCGCATCGACTTCGTCGACGACCTCGCCAACATCGTCCCTGCGGTCCTCACCCTGGCGATGATGGTCATCTAGCTTAATAAATTGCCGGTCTAAAGCGAACCCGCACACCTGTCGGTATACTCTCCGGAACACTTCGACGACGCCGCGCGCGTCGCCGAGATGAACAGGCAGATGGGCATCGACATGATCAACACCATGATGGAGGTACGGGAGCACCCCCGCCCCGGCCTGATCAATGCACTGCTGCAGCTTCGCATCGATGGTGAGCCGGCCCCCGATCTCGAGATCCTCGGCAATCTCGGGCTGATCATCGGCGGTGGCTTCGACACCACGACCGCGCTCACCGCGCACTCGCTGGAGTGGCTGTCCGAGCACCCCGACCAGCGCGAGCTTCTCAGCCGCGAACGCGACGCCCTGCTCAATTCCGCCACCGAGGAGTTCCTGCGCTTCTACACCCCGGCTCCCGGCGACGGCCGCACCTTCGCCGACGATGTCGAGGTCGAGGGCACGAAATTCAAGGAGGGCGAACGGCTGTGGATTTCGTGGGCCATGGCCAACCGTGACCCGGCGGTCTTCGAGCACCCCAACGAACTCATCATGGACCGAAAGGGCAACCGGCACTTCAGCTTCGGGATCGGTGTGCACCGCTGTGTCGGTTCCAACGTCGCCCGTACGGTATTCAAGTCGATGCTCACCGCTGTGCTGGACAGAATGCCCGACTATGTCTGCGACCCCGAGGGTACCGAGCATTACGAGACCATCGGCGTCATCCAGGGCATGAAGCACCTGCCCGCGACCTTCACGCCCGGCAAGCGCCTTGGCCCTGGCCTGGACGAGACACTGGAGAAACTCCAGCGGATCTGCGACGAGCAACTGCCGGCCAGACCGATCACCGAACACAAGGATGCCGTCGTTATCGACTGATCTGGAACCGAGATCTGGATCGAGGTGGTTTGATGAGCACCGGCAAACGAATTGGGAGGACACGATGAAACCCATCAGGGTCCTGACCGCGGTGCTCGCCGCCGTCCTTGTGGCAGTGGCGACGGTGGTGGCGCCCCCCGCGCAGGCCTTCTGGAATCCCGGCAACTTCGACGTCCAGACCAACAGGTACGACCGGGCATCGTGGTATTGGTTCGTGGCACGGTGCAACCCCGCGGCCTACGACTGCAGGTACATCAGCGCGGCGCCCCGGCTGAAGTTCTACAACTACTACGAGGGAAATGCCTACCTGGCCGACGGCCAGTGGACGTTGAAGGTCGACGTATCCGACGGTCTGCAGTGCCTTCCCGGTTACGCATTGCCGACTCACGAGACGTGGGTGTGGGACGACAACACGCTGGCCGGCACCATCACCTCGAATTACGATGTCGGCTGCTTCAACGGTCCGCCCGGACAGCAGTTCTGGACGTTCAGGCTGCAGCGACTGTAGTGAATTCGGTGCGCAAACAGTCGCTCAGCGAGCGTATGGGCACCGAAATCACAGTTGGTAGCGCTGGCGAATTCCGTTGAAGCGGGCCCACATTTGCGCGACGCGCTCCGCGGGGCTGGTTGTTGCGGTGTCCGGCGGTAGCTGGTGGGCCAGGTCGGCATGCTTCACCACATGTGTGTGAAGCTCGGCAGGCTCGCCTTCCAACATGTGCCGGTAGGTGATGTTGCCGCGCTCGAAACGCTGGGTGTCGATCCAGTTGTGGTAGCCCGGATCATCGTGAGCCAGGACCAGCCGCACCTTGCCGTCGCTGTCCACCGTGGTGCGGCTGGGCGTGTAGCTCACCGGCCGGTAGAGGTAGTCCATGCTGTTGAAGAAGACACCCATGTTCGTGAGCATCCAGAGCCCGTCGTGCGCATCGAATTCGATGACGAGCGCCTCGTCGGATGCCAGCACCCAGTACATATTGGCCGCCGCACGTCCGCGTTTCGCGTCGGAGTCGGTGGCGGCCATCGATGGGAACCGGTTCGGGTTCTCGGCGTCGACGCCGCCGTAGCGGAACGCGAACTCCGGCCAGTCCTCCATCAGACCCGTGACGAATCCGCCTGCCCAATCCATGGCGGCGATCATTGCTTCGGGGGTGGGGGCCGGCTTGGGGGAATCCATACCGAGACGCTCGATCCGCATGCGTGCCGGCCGCTCGTCCCAGGAGTCGAAGCCCTGGCGGACGAACAGCTTTCGTGAGCCGGCGGTGGTAGGGAGCCAGTTCGTGCCGCGCGGTTCACCACCGACGTAGATCTCGAAGCTGCTGTCCGGTGCGGTGTTGAGCTGCTGGCCGAATACGTTCGCCTCCGGCACATCGCCGAACGGCTCGTGCAGGACACCGGGGCCGTCGGGGCGTGGGCCCTGCACGGTGATATTGAGGAAGCGGGCGGTCCCGAGCTCGCCGGTGATGCGGTATGTCGACTGGCCGTCGATCCACGCCTGCTGATAGAGGAAGTCGGCGCAGTCACCGCCGAGCTTGCGCGTCGGAGTGCAGAAGGTATGGATGGCCGGATAGCGAGTGTCCTTGGTCTCCAGGGCCAGGTCGAACGCCTGGCCGAGGTTCTGGGCGAGGAACCGGAAACCGTCGGCGCGCTGCAGACCCGATGCGGCGTTGTGGTCCTTGAACACCCGTTCACCCGCCGCCTTCAATCGGTCGCAGAACTGAGCCCACGCAGCATTCAGCGCGACATCGTCGGGACCGTCTCCCAGAGCCATCGATATCCCCTATGCTCCAAGACTTTTCAGCATCGTCGACACTGCTTCGCAGCCGCGCCGCGCCGCCTCGAAGCCGCCTTCGGCCTCGATTCGGGGCCCTACCAGCTCCAGGTCGAAGCCATGTGGGTATCCCCCGGCGAGTACCTGCCGGAGAAACGGTTCGATCGGGATCGTCCCGTCGCCGGGGACGGCACGGGCGGGCAATGCCCGATCACCCAGAATGTAGTCACTCAGCTGGATCTGAACGGTCCGCGGCAACGCGCGTTCGACGAGGCCCGCCAGGCCCGCCTCCGCCCAGCAGTGAAACAGGTCGATACAGACACCGACTCCCGCCATCTCGGCCAGCGTGATCGTGTCGCGCAGGGTATGGGCGAAATGAATGTCGGCGTAGAGCGCCGAGGCGTTTTCGATCGCCAGTGCCACGCCGGCCTGCTGCGCGTCGGTCACGCATCCAGCGATCGCCGCGCAGAAGCGTTCGGCTGCCTGTTCCCAAGACAATTCGCCGCGGCCCCCGGTGAGCATGTAGACCACGCGGGCGCCGACTGCGGCCGCGGTGTCGATGACGCGGGACAGTCCGGCGCGGGACTCGAACAGGTGGTAGACGGTGTCGACCGAGTAGCCGTTCTGCTCGATGAGCTGTGCCACGCCGGGTTCGTCCAGTTGGGAGTCGATGAGGCTGAGCCGGGAGAGTCCGAGTGCGCGCCAGAGGAGGTGCTGCTCGGCCAGCGGCGTGGCGAGAAACGTCACGCTGTGGACCGACAGCCGGTCGTGCACGGAGTTCAGCTCCTCTTCTCGACCGCGACGCCGAAACGCTCACGGAACGGCCGGAATTCCTCGTGTAGCGCGTCGAGGTCTTCGCCGATGTCGGTGAGCAGGGTGGTCGAGTAGTGAAACTTGCCGTGCCGGTCACCGGGATTGTCGGCCAGGTAGCTACGCATCGCCGCCTGCGCCTGCGCACTCAATGTCCGTCCGCCGAAATCGTAGTAACGGCCGACGGTGCCCACCGGGTCGGCGAGAAAATCGGTGTACCGCACGTGCAGGATGCGCGGATCGTCGGTGAGCGGGTTGGCCATCGTGTTGGCGATGGAGGTTCGCGTCAACTCGAGGTGCATTTTCGCCGCGGCCGCAAGGTCGATCGGGCCCACGATGCCCTCGAGGATGTCGGCCATCATCATCGTCCGCGACGCAGCCACCTGCACGGGGTCGCGGTGCAGCCACAGCAGGGTCGCGTCCGGATAGCAGTCGAAGAACTCCTGTAGCCGAAATCCGTGAAACCCCTTCAGAACCCATTGTTTCGGCGGGCGACGATACTGGAATTGTTGCAGCATCGCCTTGTGGATGCGGTACTGCGCGGCATTGTCGGTCGGTAGGCCGCCGACCACCGTCTGCATCGGAACGCGCCACCACGCGGTCGGCGTCATGACGCGGAAGTCGAAGGCCCAGGTGCGTTCGTCTTCGGGCAGTCCGTCGCCCAGCATGTCGTTGTAGGGGTGGCTGTGCAGCCATTTCGGCATCTTGGCGTTGATCTCGCGCCAGTCGGCATCGGCGAGGGCCCGGCGCGGGTCGTCATCGACGGTGCTGCCCGGCGGTGGTGACGGATACATCACCTCCCAGAACCGAAGTGCCCGCGCGTGCGCGTCCACGGACATCAGCGCATGCATCAGGGTGGTTCCCGAACGCGGTTCTCCCGTCACGAACATGGGCCGCTCGATCACCTCGTCGGCGACCGGGTATCGAACGCGGTCGGAGAAGAACTCCAGGCGTGATGTAAGCAGCCAATGGCATACGTCCTCGGCCCGCCGCATCCCGTCGGCGTCCATGCCGAGGCCGTTGAGCAGGGCGACGACAAGTTCAAACCGGGCAGGCAGGGTGATATCGCCGTAATCGTCCAAGCCCGTTTCGGATTGTGCCCGCGCCAGCAGTTCCGCCGCGTCCAGCTGTCGGATCACCGGATGTCTCCGCACAGCGCCAACAGCTGGTCCTCCACCTCGCGCACATTGTCGGCCGACGCGGCGGAGTACGAGAGCCCTGCCATACCGCCATAATCCAGGATCTTCGGCACCCGTAGACCCGCGTCCACATAATCCTTGATGACGTGCGCGACCTGATTCGGCGTGCCGTGTGGAACCACCGCGAGGATCGATTCGGGCTCGACACGGTCGAGGAACTCGACGATGCGCGCGCGGGTCAACGTCGCCGGATCGATGTCTTGGTACCCCCGCCAGTTCTCTCCCATCGGGTGCTCGTAGCCGAGGCTCGCGAGCAATTCAGCGGACACCTGCAGCAGGAATGCCTTGACCAGCGGCGCTTCCAGAATCTCTGCGAGGGCCGCGTCGTCGCGGCCGATCAGGCACACCTGGATGTAGCACGGTGTGATGGCCATCGGATCGCGGCCGGCCCGTTCGGCGGAAGCCCGTACGGTGGTCAGTTTTCGGGCGTAGTCATCGGGATTCCATGCCCCGGTCGGCCACCAGCCGTCTGCGTAGCGCCCGACGATCTCCAGTGTTCGCGGACCGCTGGCTCCTATCCAGATGTCGGGGGTTGCGCCCTCGTACGGTTCCGTGTCGAGGCGTGCGTGATGCAGATGGTAGAACTGCCCGTCGAAATCGACTGGACCGTCGCTGTCCCACAGCAGTCGAATGACCTTCAGCGCCTCCTCGAAACGGCTCACCGGTTTCGTGAAGTCGAAGCCGTAGGGCACGGTGTTCTCGGTCTCGCCGCTGCCCAGGCCCAGAACGAAGCGGCCCTTGGCGAGATGGTCGATGGTCAGCGCGCTCTGCGCCAGTAGCGCGGGATGACGGCGCACGGTGTCGACCACGCTGGTGACCAGCGGCACGTTCTCGGTCAGCACGGCCGCTGCGGCGGCGACTGCCATGGCATCCAGGTGACGGTGCGGGGACGGCGAAACCGTGGCCAGGTCGGTGAATTCGGGGCTCCAGATCGAGTCTGGCCAGAAGCTGACCATGTGGTCCGGTAGCCAGATCGAGTGGTAGCGACCACTGTCCAGCTGTTCGAGCCCGGAGAGATCCAGCGGAAGCGTGGTCCGCAGGTACGCGGCGGGCTGAACTTTCACAGCCAACCGACCTCGCGGAGGAACGGCTGGGTGTGGGCGATACGGCCGGTCAGGGTCTTCGGATCCCCGGTGCACAACGCGAATGCCGTCTGGGTGATCAGCGCGATGTCCTCGGTGTCGCTCTTCGCCAGGTCCAGCGCGCCCGCGCCTTCGGTGGCGACCGGGTTGGACGGCGCCGCGGCGTTGACCGCGATGCCGTCGTCGTACAGTTCGGCCGCAAGGCTTTTCGTCATTCGGTTCAGCGCGGCCTTGACCGTGCCGTAGATGCCGAATCCCGCCTCACGATCGAACGTGGAGAAGGGCGGCCCGTCGGGCAGATCGCCGCCGACCGAGGTCACGTTCAGCACCCAGCCCCGCTTCCGCTCGCGCATGGCGGGCACCGCCAATTGGGTCAGGTGCAGCGGTGCCATCACGTGCATCTCCATCATCAGACGCACCCGACGGTCCGGGAACTCGTCGAGCGGGCGCAGACACGTGACGGC
>CAZOIX010000044.1:2310-12256 GCA_964579685.1 uncultured Mycobacterium sp. | reverse complement strand
GTTGGTCGGGGTGCAGCCGTCGATATGCCACTCGAACGTCGCACGCAGGTAGTCCGCCGACGCGTTCTTGGACTTGTTCAGGGTGACCGGGTAGATGCCCGCGACAGGATGATGCCCATCCGAAGAGTGGTCGATCGCGCCGAGCCGACGACAGAACTCCACCTGAGCCTGCGGATCGAGATTCAGGTGGGGAAATACGAGCACACCGTTGTCTTCGAGCGCCTCGAGCACCGCCGCGCCTATCGCATCATCGGCGCCAAGCCGGTCGGAGTCGAGTCCGACCACTTCGGCGCCGACCGAATCGGTGAGCTTGTTGATCGTCAGCACAGTCATATTCGGTACGTCCTGTCCATCACGGAGCCGGCGCACTGACGCGGTGCAGTTCTGCATCAGCGGAGTCGGCGGGCTTTTGCGTGCCGAAGACCTCGACAGCCATCGACACCATGATCATCGAGTAGATGAGGTGCAGCAGGTTCACGACGTCCTCGGGCAGATCGTCTAGAGGAAACTTGTCGCAGTAGTCGATCGCCTCCTCGAACCGCGGTGTGAACGCGTCATAGAATTCGCGGATTTCAGGCATCAGCGTAGCCAGCCGAGTGTTCCACCGTTCTGCTTCTGTTGCCAGACACCACTTTTCGGCGTAGATCTCGAACTCAGCGAACGTACTGGGCAGTCGGGATTCGACCATGGTCAGACCCCCACCGGACTGCGCTCGGTCGTGTACTGCTCGACCCAGTCGACTGCCACCTTGTGCAGGTGCCGCACCAGGATCTCCTGGTCGTTGAGCGGGAAGTCGTCAACCACGTCGTACTCGAGCGCCGCCTGGGTGCCGCCGAGCATGCCGGCATCCTGCAAAGCGAACTCCTTGAGCACCGCCGACGCGACCTCATGCTCGATGCGTTCACGCACCGTACTAGCGGGATGAAATGCGTTGTAGGCCTCGAATTTGTGGGTGTTGTGCGACGTCGGCCAGTACCGGTACAGCAGGTACCAGCCGTGGTAGATGAGGATTTCCAGGTTCGGGAAGATCTGGAAATTGGTGATGCCCCACGGTTCGATGCCGCCCGGATTCAGGCCGGCCGAGAAGTGCGTCTCCGGTGTCCGCCATGGGCCGACGAGTCCGCTGCGCGTGGCTCGTTCGACCGGATACATGAATTCGGGGTCGAGCAGCCACCGCCGGGTGCCTGCGGTGGAGACCAGGCGGTGCGGTCCGTCGATCTGGAAATGTCCGCATTCGAAGGTGGCGTTGGGTTGTCGCACCGCGGACGGGACCTGTTGTGAATGCAGCGATGGTACATGGTAGTACTCCTGGAAGGCGTCGGCGAAGATCTTCCAGTTGCTGTTGTTGTGCGCGACGAAGTCGTAACGCTCGGTCATCAATTCGAACGGGTAGTCGTCCAGCGCGGTGATCATCGGGCCGAGGAACTCCCTCAGCGTCCACTGCGGTTCGGGGTCGAAGTTGATGAAGATGAACCCGTTCCAGATGTCGCAGTGCACGGGGGCAAGGCCATATGCCGAGGTGTCGAGGTCGAAGAACTCGCCCGGCTGCTGCACGAACGTCAGGGACCCTTCGAGGTCGTAGCGCCATGCGTGGTATTTGCAGGTGAACTGCCGACAGGTGCCCTTGACCTCCTCATTGGGAAAGTCGTTCCACACCAACTTGTTCCCGCGGTGGCGGCAGATGTTGTAGAAGGCGCGGACTTGTTGACCTTTGCCCTTGACCACGATCACCGACGACTTGGCCGCATCGATCTGCTTGGTGAAGTAGCTCCCGACGCGCGGCAGCTCCTCGACGCGTCCGACGTTGAGCCACGCGCGCTTGAACACTGCCTCACGTTCGAGTTCGTAGAACTCAGCGGAAATCGAGTCACGGAACGACACCGGACCCGTGCCGAGTTCGGGGTAGTGCTCTGTCCAGCTGCCCTCGGCCGGCTTGGGCCACTTACCCATGTGAACCTCCCTGTCGTCGTTGAAGACCCGGATGACGCGCCACCGTCACATCACCGACCCGCCGTTGACACCGAGGGTTTGACCGGTGATGAAACCCGCCTGCTCCGTGCAGAGAAAGCCCACGGCGGCCGCGATGTCGTCAGCCGTGCCGAGATGGCCGAGCGGAACACTGGCCGCCATCTGCTCGTTGGGGGGCAGGTGGCCCGCGGCCTGTCCCGCGTGTTGCATAGGCGTCTCAATGGCCGACGGCGGGATGTTGTTGACCGTGATACCCGCAGGTCCGTACTCGCGTGCCAACGATCTGGTGAGCGAGAGCAGCGCACCCTTGGAAGCCGCATAGTGCGCCATGCCCGGTGAACCACGCTGCGCGCTGGACGACGAGATCATCACGATGCGCCCCCAGCCCGCTTCCAGCATGTCGGGCACCGCCACCTGAGCGCAGTGGAAGGTGCCGGTCAGGTTGACGTCGATCAACCGGTTCCAGGTCTGCACGGTGATGTCGGTGAAGGCGCAGAAGTCGACCATGCCCGCGCTGGTCACCAGGATGTGTACCGGACCCAGTTCGGTGCGCACCCGGGCGAACGCCTCCTCCACCGCCACCCGGTCGCTGACATCGACCGCCGCGCCCAACGAATCGACCCCTTTTTCCCGGAGCTCCCCGCAGACACGTTGTGCCGCTTGGCCATTGATGTCGAGGACGGCCACCTTGTGGCCCCGGGCACCGAGGTCGTGGCAGATCGCCTCCCCCATGCCCGACGCGCCACCGGTCACCACTGCCACCCGGTTCATCACAGGTTCCTCACTACTCGTACACCACTCGCACGGTTCTGCTGGTCGGGAGCGACTGACAGGTCAGCACCCAGCCTTCGTCGACTTCGTCATCTTCGAGCGCATCGTTGTTCACCATGCGCGCGCTGCCCTCGACGATCCGCGCCATGCAGGATCCGCAGGATCCGATTTCGCATGAGTAGGGCGGATTCAACGCCGCCGAGCGGGCACACTGAAGAAGAGTGTCACCCTCGCGATATCTCATCGTCGTCGTGCGACCGTCGAGTTCGATGGTCACTTCCTCGGTCGCCGCATCGACGCATGACACGTGCTCTGCTGACATCCCGCGTCAATCCCCGATGTGGTCGTTGAACAGTGTGTGGCCCGTGCCCTTTTCCACCACGCGGACGAGCAGGTCGCGCAGCGTCTCCTGCTCGTCGGAGGTCAGCACGCCGAAGACGGCCTCATGGGCGGCGATCGCGTCGCCGACAACCGCGTTCGCCACCTTGCGGCCCTGATCGGTCAGGTAGGCCTGCAGAATTCGTGCGTGCTGGGGATCGGGCTTGCGCTCGACGAGCCCGCGCTGTTCCAGTGCCTTGACCGCGAGTTGGACGCCCTGGGGTGTGATGAGGAGCCGACGCGCGAGTTCGGCGCCGGACAGCCCCGGCTCGTTGGCGAGCTGGCGCAGGATGCCGATCTGTGCGGTGCTGACGCCATGCTGACTGACCGCGTCGTTCACCGCCGTCAACGAGAAATACCAGGCCTGTTTGAGGTGCCACAGCAGGTTGTCGACCAGCTCCATACTCGTTTCGCTGGCCATGGCTAGTTTCCGTCCTGCTGGTAGATGCGGCCGTCCTTCATCACGAATCGCACGTCGAGGGTGGCGGCGATATCGCGCGACGGGTCGCCGGGCACGGCGACGATGTCGGCGAGGTATCCGGGTGCGAGGCGGCCCAATTCGTCGTCGGCATCAATCAGTTCGGCACTGGTCACCGTCGCCGCGCGGAGCGCCTGCATCGGGGTCATACCGCGGGCCACCAGCGCACAGAGTTCCTTGGCATTCTGCCCGTGCGGTATCGCCGGGGCGTCGGTCCCGCAGGCGATCCGCACACCGGCCGCGATCGCCTTGGGCAACATGGCCTGCGCTTGCGGAAAGACGACTTCGGCCTTCTTACGGAGCTCCGGGGCGATGCGATCGACGGCCATCGCCTCGGTGAGATACGTGGTCGACACCAGAAACGTACCGGTATCGGCCATCAGCTTGATCGTGTCGTCGGTGGCGAGGAAGCCGTGCTCGATACAGTCGATCCCCGCGCGGATGCATGCTCGAATAGCGCTGTCCCCCACCGCATGCGCCGCCACCCGCACACCTGCGCGGTGCGCCTCGTCGGCGATCGCGGCGAATTCGTCGTCGGAGTACTGCTGGGCACCCGGTGCCGTGCTGTGTGACATCACGCCACCCGACGCCGACACCTTGATCAACTTGGCACCGTGCCGGACCTGGTAGCGCACGCACGCGCGCACGTCGTCCACCCCGTTGGCGATGCCTTCGGCGACGGATAACGGCATGATGCCGGGCGCCAGGCGTTGGAACACCGTCGGGTCGAGGTGTCCGCCGTACGGGGTGACGGCATGCCCTGCGGGGTAGATGCGTGGACCGACGTGCCAGTCCTGGTCGATCGCCCGCTGTAATGCGACGTCGAGCAGATAGCCACCCGTCTTCACCATCAGGCCGAGGTTTCGCACGGTCGTGAAACCGGCCGCCAACGTCGTGCGCGCATTCACCGCGCCCCGCAGCGTGCGGTAGGCGGGGTCGTCCTGCACCCCGTGCATCGGGTTCGGCAGCCCTTCCGGACCACCGGGACCACCGATCAGCAGGTTGAGTTCCATATCCATCAACCCGGGAAGCAGCGTCACATCACCGAGGTCGACGACCGTCGCCCCGTCAGGCAGCTCAACCGGATTCACCGCGGAGATCCGATTTCCGTCGACGACGATCACTGCGGGCGTACGCACCTCGCCCGCGTCGACGTCGGCCCAGCGCTCGGCGCGCAGGACGGTCAGCGCACTCACGGCACCGGTTCAGACAGACAGTCCAGCGTCGCAGCACCGGAGTCCGGTACGCGCGGCTGCTTCCAGCACTCCACCGGAAACGACACCATGATCATCGAATAGAGAAGATGCATCAGGTTGAGGACATCCTCGGGCATATCGTCGAGGGGGAACTTGTCGCAGAAGGAGATCGCTTCCTCCGCACGCGGCGTGATCGCGTCGTAGAACGCCTGCATTTCGGCCATCGAGCTGGCCAACCGCTTGGCGAACCGCTCGGGTTCGGTAGCCAGACACCACTGCGAAAACCGTTCCAGGTCGGCGAATTCGGGAGGCAACATGGCGGTCATCGCGCGCCCACCTCCGCAGTCTTGCGCTGATAGTCGTCGACCCACGCAGCCGTCTCTTTGTGGAGATGCCGGATGAGCACCTCCTGATCGCACAGCAGGAACTCGTTGACCGCCCGCGCCTCGACCATCGTCTGGGTGGCCTCGAGCGTGTTGGCGTCCTGCAGCCCGTATTCCTTGAAGGAGACCGCCGCCAGTTCCTGGGCGATGCGCTCCCGCGGGGTCCGTGGCTGCGGGAAGTACAGCGTGCCTTCGAAAAGGTGGGTGTTGTACGACGTCGGCCAGTAGTGGTAGGTGAGATACCACCCCTGACCCCAGACGAGGATCACGAAGTTGGGGAAGAGCTGGAACGAATCCAGGCCCCAGGGTTCGCATTTGGCGGGATTGAGCCCTTCGGGCATCGGCCCGAGGTCCGGCTTGTCCCATGGCCCGAAAAGGCCGCTCTGACAGATGTCCTCCATCGGTTTGCGCATGTCGGGATCCAGCTCCCAGGCCCGGATCCCCGAGGTGCTCACCAAGCGGTGCGGGCCGTCGATGCGATAGTGCGGGGCCTCGAAGCCGGCCTCGGCGGCCGCTTTCGAGAACGTGGAAGGTGACTGGTTCGCGTGCAGGATCGGTGCGTGATAAAACTCCTGGAACGCATCCATGTACAGCTTCCAGTTGGCCTTCACCTCTGAGCGGTAGTAGAACCGCGAGGTCATGTCCCCGAACGGGTAGCCCTCCAGTCCGGTGATCATCGGACCGAGGAATTCGCGCAGGCTCTGCTCGGGTTCGGGCGCGAAGTTGACGAAGATGAAGCCTTCCCACACGTCACAGTGCACGGACACCAGTCCGTACCGGCTCTTGTCGAGGTCGAAGAACTCGCCCTCCTGCTGCACGAAGGTCAGGTTTCCGTCGAGGTCGTAGCGCCACGCGTGGTACTTGCAGGTGAACTGTCTGCAGACGCCGCTGGTCTCTTCCAGAGGCATGTCGTTCCACACCAGCTTGTTGCCGCGGTGGCGACAGATGTTGTGGTACGCCTTGACGTCTCCGGACGTGGTGCGCACCACGATGATCGAGGTGTTGGCGACCTTCAGTTCCTTGGTGAAATAGCTACCTTTGCGCGGAAGTTGTTCCACGCGGCCGACATTGAGCCAGGCTCGTTTGAAGACCGCCTTGCGTTCAGCCTCGTAGAACTCCGGGCTGATGGAATCCTCATAGGACACCGGTGCCGTGCCCAGCTCCGGATAGTGCTCCGTCCAGCTGCCTTCTGGTGGTTTCGGGAATCGCGCCATCGCCTCATCCTGTCGACATCGCTGTAGGGGCTGTAGCGCTGACGGTATCTGGTCCGCAGAGCAATCGCAAGTACTTGATACTCGCGGGCCCCGGAAGTCTCAGCGCGCCGGCAGGCCCAATACACGCTGCGCGATGATGTTGCGCTGGATCTCTGACGTGCCACCGGAGATGGTGCCTGCGTAGGAGCTGACATAGCGGGTGAACCAGCTGGCAGTGAAAAGGTCTGGACTGTAAGGGTTGTACGGGCCGGTCAACGACGGACTGATCAGACCGTCGACACCCGCGCCGTCCAGCGCGTGCCGCAGTGCGTTCTGCTCTGCCTCGGATCCGAGCAGCTTCAGCACCGACACCGAGGGGATGTCCCGCTCACCGCGTGCCGCCTGCCCGAGCGCGACAGAACCCAGCAGTCGCAGTGCGTGATAGTCCATCGCGATGGTCGCGTACCGATCGCGATTCACCTCTCCGACGGCGCGATAATCCTGGAGCAATTGTTCCAGCCGGTTGGCGAAGGCCATCCACATCATGGTTCGTTCGTGGCCCAGTGATCCGTTCGCAACCTTCCATCCGCCGCCCAGCGGCCCGACAAGATTCTCCGCGGGTACGCGGACATCAGTGAAGAAAACCTCGTTGAAGTCGACGTTGTCCCGGTCGTATACGGAGGCGAACGGCCGACGCTGGACCCCCGGCGAGTCGGTGGGAATCAGCAGCGCACTGATCCCTCGGTGCTTCGGCGCGTCGGGATCGGTGCGGACAAACGTGAGGATGACGTCGGCGTCGTGCGCGCCGGAAGTCCACACCTTCTGCCCGTTCACCACGAAGTGATCGCCCACCAGGTCCGCCCGGGTCCGCAGGCCCGCAAGATCGGAGCCCGCACCCGGTTCGCTCATCCCGAGTGATGCCGTCATGTCGGCCCGCAGGATGGGCACGGCCCACCGACGCTTCTGTTCCTCGGTACCGAAGGACAACAGCGACGCGGCGATGATGCCGACACCCTGCGGATTGAAGGCGTGATAGATGCGCCGTCGCGACAACTCCTCGCGGTGGACAAACTGCTCGAGTATGCCCGCGTTGCGGCCACCGAACTCGGGCGGATTTCCCGGCAACAGCCAGCCGTGGTCGAACTGAATCCGCTGCCAGCGCCGCGACCATTCCGGCATATGCGCGGTCGACCGTGACGGCTCAGCCGCCTCGGCCTCAGCGGGCAGATGCTCGTCGAGAAATCTGACGAACTCCGCGCGAAACGCCTCCACCTCGGCGTCGAAGGTGAGCTGCACGAGGCCACAGTATCAAGTACTTAACATTTGGGTCGCGGTGCGCTATGACTGAAGGGATGCTCGATTCAGAGAAGATCCTGATCACCGGCGCGACGGGCAAGATCGCCTTCCCGATCGCGCGAGCGCTGGCACAGCGCAACGAGGTGTGGGGCGCGGCCCGGCTGAGGAATCCTGCCGATCGCGACAAGCTCACCACCGCGGGCATCGTCCCCGTCGCACTCGACATGAGTCTCGGTGATCTCTCCGGCCTTCCCGACGACTTCACTTATGTGTTCCATGCGGCCGTCGACACCGGCGCCGGCAGTTGGGAGCAGTGCGTCGACACGAATGCCCAGCGCTCCGGCGATCTGCTCTACCACTGCCGCTCCGCGAAGGGCTTCGTCTTCTGCTCAACCGGTTCGGTGTACGGCTATCAGGGGCAGCGGCCGCTGCGGGAGTCCGACGGACCTGGCGTACCTCTTCGCCCGAACTACAGCTTCTCCAAGATCGCCGCCGAGGCCGTGTGCACATGGATCGCCAAGCAGCACGAGATACCACTGACCATCATTCGCATCTGCTCGACCTACGGGCCCGAGGGCGGTGCACCTGCCGATCGCCTGGCCATGATGCTGGCGCACAAGCCCATTCGGCTCTACCCCGACAAACCGAACAACTACAACCCGATCTACGAGGACGACTACGTCGAGCTCGGTATCCGCGCCATGGAGGTCGCCGCGACACCACCGATCGTGGTGAACTGGGCCGGGAGCGAGACGGTCAGCGCGGAGGACTACTGCGCCTACATGGGTGAGCTCGTCGGCGTGGAGCCGATTTTCACCTATACCGAAGACGCCCACACCCCGTTGTGGCCCGACGTCACCTATATGCACGAGATACTCGGGCCTACCAAGGTGTCATGGCGCGACGGGTTCCGACGCATGGTCGCCGCGCGCCATCCCGACATTCCGCTACCCGAACACCAGACGCCCTGAGGATCTCCGATGCAGTTGCCCGGCATACCGTCCGACGACGTCGACGACGTCCTTGCCACCGGTCGCGGTGACATCAGCACCCTGTTCGTGTCGATGGCCACCCGGCACCCCGACGGCACCGACGCCGAGTACCTGCGTTGGCACACTCTCGATCACCGCCCGGAGCAACACCGACTGTCTGCAGTGCGGGCCTCGCTGCGGCTGGTGTCAACGCCGGAGTGTCGTGCCGCCCGCGCCGCGAGTCACGCACCCCACGATGCGATCGACCATGTGATGACCTATTTCTTCACCGATCCCGCCGGCATGGAGGGCTTCCTCGACCTGGCGAAGGCGCTCATCGGGGCCAAGCGGAAACTTCCCCTACTGCCGCCCGTCGAACGCGGTGTCTACGACGTGCAGCACAAGTCAGCGGCACCGCGCGTCAAGATCGGCGCCGACGTGCTGCCGTGGTGGCCGGTGAAGGGCGCATACCTCCTCCTCGAGCGGGGCGACGCACCTACCGGGGCACTGCTCGACGTCGACGGTGTGGCGGGCCTCTGGTCGGCGCGGGCCCTGGATGTCGACGCACGATTGGCGAGTGCAAAGGCCGGCCAGACCGTCACGTACTGCTTCCTCGACGACGATCCGGTCGCCGTTGCGCAACGGCTGGAACCGACCCTGACCGCGCGATGGGAGCAGGGCGGTGTCGAACCGCTGCTGGCCGCGCCGTTCTACCCCGTCATACCGCATGAGTGGGACCGCTATGTGCCCTAGGACCGCATGATGCGGGTCGGGTTGATGATCGGCTCGGATAAGGAGCGCGCACGTGCCGACCGGCTGACCGGGCTTCTCGACGACGGAAAGGACGCGGAGAGCGACGGTTTCGCATCCTTCTGGATTCCCCAGGTCCCGGGCTATCTCGATGCGATGACCGCCGTCGCGCTGCTCGGACACGTCACCGAGCGCATCGAGATCGGAACGGCAGTGGTGCCGATCCAGACCCGCCATCCACTCATCATGGCGCAGCAGGCACTGACCACCCAGGTGTCCTGCTCGGGCCGCTTCACACTCGGTATCGGCCCGTCGCACCACTGGATCATCGCCGACCAACTCGGACTTTCCTATGACAAACCGGCCTTGCTGGTACGTGACTACCTCGACGTGCTCGACGCGGCGTTCGCCGGCCCCGGTCCGATTACTGTGAACAACAACACCTTCCGAGTGCACAGCCCGGTCGATGTCACCGAGGATTTCAGCGTCACGGTGCTGGTGGCGGCGTTGACGCTGCTCTACCGCGGGGTGGAGGCGGTCGCGACGCGCGTGCCGCTGCTGG
>CAZOIX010000044.1:0-2300 GCA_964579685.1 uncultured Mycobacterium sp. | reverse complement strand
GCCGCGGTGCTGGTGGCGGCCCTCGGGCCGGCGATGCTGCGCCTGGCCGGCGAGCGTACCGGCGGCACCATTCTGTGGATGGCGGACGAAGGGGCGATCGGCGACTACGTGGTACCCCGCATCGTCACCGCGGCAGAAGCGATGGGGCGAACCGGAACACGCGTCGTGGCAGGCGTTCCCGTCGCGCTGTGCTCGAACAGCGAGGTGGACAGCGCGCGCGAGTACGCCAGCGAGGTGCTCGGCCACGCCGACTTCTCCCCCAACTACGTTCGTCTGCTCGAGCACGGAGACGCCGAAGACGTCGGAGACACCATGGCGGCGGGTGACGAATCGACGATCGTTGCCCGGTTACGGAGCTACCGCGACGCCGGTGTCACAGATCTCGCCGTGCGAGTGGTGCCGCTGGGACGGGACGCGCGCGAGCGAAGCGAATCTCGGCGGCGCACTCAAGAATTCGTAGCGTCACTGGTGCCCGAATTCTCCTCCGGGGCATAGGCCCCCATGAATTCGATGGGTACGCCACCCATCGTGCAGAAGAACAGTTCGATTCCCGGAATGCCGGTGTCCAGTGCGGTGACATCACTTGCGTGAGCATTGGCGCGCTCGCGTGTACCGGCGAAGTCGTCGGTGAGAAAGGAGAGTGCGGCCAGACCCTCGGGGACGATATCGCGCAGGTGCTCGGGGACGTCGAGCACTTCGACCAGGCCGGTGTCGCCGGTGCCGAGCATCGTGACGTCGGCTCCGTCAGATGGGGGCCAGCCGAGCGTCTGCTGGAGAATCTCCCCAGGCACGCGCATCTGGAACTGGATCTCCATGCCGACGACATCGGTCAGGAACGCGACAAATGTCGGCGCGGAATGGCTGCGCATCACGACGTGATGCAGTTGTCCCGGCATATCTACCCCCTATGCGCCAAGCATGACGAGGCCGCCGTCGACGGCGACGAGTTGTCCGGTCATGAAATGTGAACCCTCGCTGCAGAAGAAGATCAACGCCGGACCCAAGTCGTCGACCGGATCGCCCAGCGCCCCACCCAGCGGAATGGTCTTCTTGATCTCCGCGTCGATGAATTCGGCGGCGGCCGGGCCGAGGAATTCACGCAACCGGTCGGCCCCCGGCGTCTTCACCGCGGGCGCCAGCGCGATCGCCGAGATCTTCTCGGCGGCCCATGCCTTGGCGATCGAGCGGGTCCACGCCGACACCGCACCCTTGGTCGCGGCATACACCGCTGAGATCGGGCTACCCATCACCGCCTCCCCGGATCCGAAGTTGATGATCCGTCCGCCACCGCTGCGGCGCATCACCGCGTACGCGGCCTGGTTGGTGAAGATGGTCGCCTTGATGTTGGTGTCCATCAGGAAGTCGATGTCGTCGCCGGTGATCTGCCCGGGGATGCCCGGCTGCCACATGCCCGCGGCGTGCAGCAGGACATCGAGGCCACCCAGCCGCTCGGCGGCCGCGGCCACCATCTCGTCGACGGCGGCGGCATCGCGCACGTCGCACTGCACCCACGACACGCCATCGACATCGGGCGGGGGCGTCGAGTGATACGTCGCCACCACCTGCGCGCCTGCGCCGCGCAGCACCTCGACAGCCGCGGCGCCGATGCCCGTCGCACCACCTGTCACGAGAATCCGTCTACCGTCCAAAGAACCTGCCACCTCTAAATAGTTAGACAAACGTCAACTATATGCAAGCCCCAATTTTGCTGCTACAGTGCGGCTGTGCCCAGATCAACGGTGGTTAGTGGCGCTGACAGTGGTCAACGTCGTGCCTCTTTTCAGCGGGCGCGGTCGCGCGAGACAAAAAGAGCCCTGGTGCAAGCGGCCATGGCGCTTTGGCGCACCAACGGCTATGCCCAGACGACCGTTGCCGACATCTGCCGGGCCGCCGGGGTATCCCGCGCCTTGTTCTACTTCTATTTCCCCGCCAAGGAGGACGTGTTGTTCGAAGTCGGCCTCTTGTCGACTCGGGCAGCGCAGAAGAAGGTTCGCGCGATGCTCGAGACCGACTACGAGGTCTCAGATGTCATCGCGCAGGCGTTGCGTAGCCTCGAACGGTCGATGTCCCGCAACCCGCGCGAGTTGATCGTCGAGACGATCCTCGAGGGGTACCGCCACGAACAACGAATCCTGTCCGGTGACGAGCGCACCGACATCGATGCCGACATGTTCGGCGACCTCTTCGCGAAGGCGCAGGCCGACGGCAAACTGGCCGCGCACGTCGACGTCAAGCATCTGTCGCACCTCGCCGGGATGCACGTCAGCGAGGGCGTGCGGCACTGGGCATCGGGCAGTTTC
>CAZOIX010000043.1:0-12286 GCA_964579685.1 uncultured Mycobacterium sp. | reverse complement strand
GACCTGACCGTTAAGGCCAGGGGCGACGTCGAGATCGAAGGCCACCACACCATCGAGGACACCGCGATCGTGCTCGGCCAGGCGCTCGGCCAGGCGCTGGGCGACAAGAAGGGCATCCGACGGTTCGGTGATGCCTGGATTCCGATGGACGAATCACTCGCCCATGCCGCGGTCGACGTCTCCGGCCGGCCGTATTGTGTGCACACCGGAGAGCCGGACCACATGCTGCGCTTCACCATCGCCGGATCCGAGGCGCCCTATCACACGGTGGTCAACCGGCACGTGTTCGAGACCATCGCGATGAACGCGCGCATCGCCCTGCATGTACGGGTGCTCTACGGCCGCGACCCGCACCACATCACCGAGGCGGAATACAAGGCGCTCGCCCGTGCGCTTCGCCAGGCCGTCGAGTTCGACCCGCGCGTCACCGGAGTGCCGTCGACGAAAGGTGCACTGTGACGGCATCGGCACACTCGCGGCGCCGCCGCGGTGTCGTTGTCCTCGACTACGGCTCCGGAAATCTTCGATCGGCTCAGCGTGCCCTGGAACGTGTCGGCGCGAATGTCGAGGTGACCGCTGACGTCGATGCGGCAATGAACGCCGACGGTTTGGTGGTCCCCGGTGTCGGCGCGTTCGAGGCGTGCATGGCAGGTCTGCGAAAGATCGGCGGCGAGAAGATCATCGCCGACCGGGTGGCTGCGAACCGCCCGGTGCTGGGGGTGTGCGTCGGCATGCAGATCCTGTTCGCACGTGGTGTCGAGTTCGGTGTGGAGAGCTCCGGCTGCGGTCAATGGCCGGGTGCGGTGGTGCGGCTGGACGCCCCGGTGATCCCACACATGGGATGGAACGTCGTGGACGCTGCCCGCGACAGCCGGCTGTTCAAGGGCCTGGATCCCGACACCCGGTTCTATTTCGTCCACTCCTACGCCGCTCAGCAGTGGGAAGGCAGCCCAGAGGCGCAGCTGACGTGGGCCACGCACACCGTGCCTTTCCTGGCGGCAGTCGAGGACGGCCCGCTGTCGGCCACCCAGTTCCACCCGGAGAAGAGCGGCGATGCGGGTGCCTCCCTTTTGGGCAATTGGGTTGAGGGGCTCTAGGTTGACGGCTGTGAGATTGATACTCCTGCCCGCCGTGGACGTGGTGGAGGGTCGCGCCGTTCGGCTCATGCAGGGAAAAGCAGGCAGCGAGACCGAATACGGCTCCGCGCTCGACGCCGCGATGAACTGGCAGTCCGACGGCGCAGAGTGGATCCATCTGGTCGACCTCGACGCCGCGTTCGGCCGCGGCAACAACCGTGAGCTCCTCGCCGAGGTGGTCGGCCGGCTGGACGTTGCGGTGGAGCTCTCGGGTGGGATCCGTGACGACGATTCGCTGGCGGCGGCGCTGGCCACCGGCTGTGCCCGGGTGAACCTCGGTACCGCGGCGCTGGAGAACCCACAGTGGTGCGCGAAGGTCGTCGCCGAGCACGGAGAGAAGGTGGCCGTCGGCCTGGACGTGAAAATCGTCGGCGATGACCACCGGTTGCGCGGCCGCGGATGGGAAACCGACGGCGGTGACCTCTGGGAAACGTTAGATCGTCTTGAGCGCCAGGGAACCCCACGCTACGTGGTGACTGATGTGACCAAGGACGGCACGCTCAACGGCCCGAACCTCGACCTGTTGGGGAAGGTGACCGATCGCACCGATGCTCCCGTGATCGCGTCCGGCGGGGTGTCGAGCCTTGACGATCTGCAGGCGATCGCGACCCTGACCGACCGCGGCGTGGAAGGCGCGATCGTCGGGAAAGCACTGTATGCCGGGCGATTCACGCTTCCGGAGGCGCTGGCAGCGGTGGCGCAGTAGATGGCTCTCGATACGGTCGACCTCGATGCCATGGTCGCCGTGGCCGGCACGATCCTCGACGACGCGGCGAAACCCTTCATCGAAGGTCACCGCGCGGATTCGGCGGTTCAGAAGAAGGGCAACGATTTCGCCACCGAGGTCGACCTCGCGATCGAACGCCAAGTCGTCGAGGCGCTGACGCGTGAGACCGGCGTCGAGGTGCACGGCGAGGAGTTCGGCGGCGCCGACGTCGAATCGCCGCTGGTGTGGGTGCTCGACCCCATCGACGGGACGTTCAACTATGCGGCCGGATCACCGATGGCGGCGATCCTGCTTGGCCTGGTCCGCAACGGCGAACCGGTAGCCGGCCTGACATGGCTTCCCTTCACAGGTGAGCGGTTCACCGCCGTCGTCGGTAAGCCGTTGTGCAAGAACGGTATCGAGCAGCCAGCGCTGGAAGCCGCACAATTGGCCGACTCCATCGTCGGGGTCAGCACCTTCAACGTCGACTCGCGTGGCAGGGTGCCTGGGCGCTACCGGCTGGCGGTGATCGAGAATCTGAGCCGCAAGTGCTCGCGGATGCGTATGCACGGTGCCACCGGAGTGGACTTCGCCTACACCGCCTCCGGCATCCTCGGTGGTGCTATCAGCTTCGGTGCCCATGTGTGGGACCATGCGGCCGGCGTCGCGTTGGTGAGGGCGGCGGGCGGCATCGTCACGAACCTTGATGGCAGCGAATGGACGACCGGGTCGCGCTCGGCGCTTGCCGCGGCGCCCGGCGTACACGCCGAGCTGCTCGAGTTGTTGCAGTCCGTGGGCGCACCGGAGGATTTCTAGATGGATCTTGCGGTGCGAATCATCCCGTGCCTGGACGTCGACGACGGCCGAGTCGTCAAGGGCGTGAATTTCGAGAACCTCCGCGACGCAGGTGATCCCGTCGAGCTGGCCGCGGCGTACGACTCCGAGGGCGCCGACGAACTCACCTTCCTGGATGTGACGGCGTCCTCGGCCGGTCGAGCCACCATGCTCGAGGTCGTCAAACGCACCGCAGAGCAGGTGTTCATACCGCTGACCGTCGGCGGCGGTGTGCGCTCCGTGACCGACGTCGACGTGTTGTTGCGCGCGGGTGCGGACAAGGTCGCGGTCAACACCGCTGCCATCGCCAGGCCAGAACTGCTGGCCGAGTTGTCCCGGCAATTCGGTTCGCAGTGCATCGTGTTGTCCGTCGACGCCCGCACCGTGCCGCGTGACCAGGAACCGACGCCGTCGGGCTGGGAGGTGACGACGCACGGTGGACGGCGGGGCACTGGCCTCGATGCCGTCGAATGGGCAACCCGGGGTGCAGAACTCGGCGTTGGTGAGATCCTGCTGAACTCGATGGACTTTGACGGCACCAAGGCGGGCTTCGACCTGCCGATGATCGCCGCGGTGCGCGGCGCCGTCAACGTCCCCGTGATTGCCAGTGGCGGCGCAGGTGCGCCGGAACATTTCGCGCCCGCAGTTGTTGCAGGTGCTGATGCGGTACTGGCTGCCAGTGTCTTCCATTTCCGCGAACTCACGATCGGACAGGTGAAGGCGGCGATGGCGGCGGAAGGGATTGTCGTGCGATGAGCGCATTGGACCCGGCCATCGCCGCACGGCTCAAGCGCGACGCAAACGGTCTGTTCACGGCGGTGGTCCAGGAGCGCGGAACCGGGCAGGTGCTGATGGTCGCGTGGATGGACGATGATGCCCTGGCGCGGACGCTGGAAACGCGTGAGGCGACCTATTTCTCGCGCTCCCGCGGCGAACAATGGGTCAAGGGCGCCACATCCGGCCACACGCAGCACGTGCATTCGGTGCGGTTGGACTGCGACGGCGACACCGTACTTCTGGAGGTCGATCAGGTCGGCGCGGCGTGCCACACCGGCGAGCACAGTTGCTTCGACGCGGACGTGCTGCTGGCGCCGGATGCCTAGGCTCGCCGGTGTGCGGAAGGTTCTCGCGGTTGCGGCGTTGACGGTGGCCGCGCTCGCCGCAGTGGGTGTTGCCGCACTCGCGGCGCGCAGACACATGGCGATACGCCCCGCGCTGTCGGAGGTGACGCCTGAACTCCGCAGTCCTGTCCTGCCGTTCGTGACGGTCACATACAACGCGAGAAACCTGCCGGTGATCCGCAGCATCTACCGAATCAAGACAGCCGCGGGTCAAGGCGTCACGGTCACCGAACGTAGCGTCGGCGACCCCGCCGTGCGGGTTCTGGTGACGACCCCGGACCAACGAAGCGGTTCGCGGCCGGCGGTGCTGTCGATCCATGGCGGGGGAATGATCGTCGGTTCCCCGCAGCTGGAGCTGATATTCCATGGACGATTCGCGAGGGAACTCGGCGCGGTGATCGTGTCGCCGGATTACCGCCTGGCTCCTGAAAATCCTTTCCCGGCAGGCCTCGACGACTGTATGACCACGTTGTACTGGATGCGCGAGCATGCCGACGAACTGGGAATCGACCCGGAAAAAATCGCGGTCGAAGGGGCGAGCGCCGGTGGTGGACTCGCCGCCGCCGTCGCACAACGCAGTCACGACGAGGGCATTAGACTGCGTGCTCAAGCGCTCGTGTATCCGATGCTCGACGATCGCTCGGTGCTGCGCAACGATCACGAAGGCCGCGGCCGAATCGTATGGACACCGGCTTCCAACCGATTCGCGTGGACGGCATACCTTGGCCGTGAGCCGCGGATGTCGGATGCACCCGAGTACGCGGCGCCCGCGAGGCGCGACGATCTATCAGGTCTTGCACCCGCGTGGATCGGCGTCGGCGAGTTGGACCTGTACTGGGCCGAGGACGTGGCATACGCCGAGAAGCTGCGCGCATGCAGAGTGCCGACCGATTTGGTCGTCGTTCCCGGGATGTATCACGCCGCCGACGGGTTCGCGCCGAAAGCCCGTGCAGTGCAGGACTTCACCGCGGGAATCATCAACTACCTCAAGACGTACCTATGATGCGCGTCGCCTTGGCCCGCGCTGTCCACCGACCTTCGTCGTAGCCGACGGCCACCGGGTGGGCGAACGCGGCACTGACTGTGTCCGTCGTCAGCGTCGCGCGCGCCGCACCGACCGCCACGGTTCGCCCCTCGGCGATGAGCAGAGCATGTGTCGTCGTGGTCGGCAGCTCTTCGAGATGGTGCGTGACGAGAATCGACGCCACCTCCGGGTGCGTCTCGTCGAGCGAATCGATGGTCTCCAGCAGCTGTTCCCGAGCAGCCACGTCGAGCCCGGTCGTGGGCTCGTCGAGCAGCAGCAGCCGCGGCTCGGATATCAGCGCACGGGCGATGAGGGTGCGGCCCCGTTCGCCCTGAGAGAGCGTCGGCCAGACACCAGCGGCCTTGTGGGACAGGCCAACCGCGTCGATGATCGCATCGGCGCGGTCGAGCTCGGCTGCGCTCGGCGTCCATCGCATCGGAGTGTCGATGGTCGCTGTGATGCCGGTAAGCACCACATCGCGGACCGTCAACGAATACTGCAACCGGTGACGGGGATTCACATGCCCGATGAAGCGACGCAGCCGCGCCAGCTCCACGCGGCCCATCTGTTCGCCGAGGATGCGCACGCTGCCCGACGTGGGGAACATGACGGCCGCGCAGAACCCCAAGAGGGTGCTCTTGCCTGCGCCGTTGGGGCCGAGCAACGCCCAGTGCTCACCGGCGTTCACGGTCAGTGAGATGCCGTCGATGATCTGCTTGCCGTCGCGGCGAAACGTCACATCGGCGAGTTCGAGAACCGGTGTCACGCGGACTGCCGTTGGCGCAGCACCTCCAGCGCCTTGTCGGCGTGGGTGTCCATGTTGACCTCGCTGGCGATCACCCCGAGCACCGTGCGGTCCGTGTCGATCACGAACGTCGTGCGCTTGACGGGCGACAACTTGCCCAGCAGACCGCGCTTCACCCCGAATTGCGCGGCGACGGTGCCGTCGGCATCGGATAGCAGGGGGTAGTCGAAGCTCTGCTTGTCGGCGAATTTCGCCTGCTTCTCGACGGCATCGGTGCTGATGCCGACCCGGCTCGCGCCGACCGCGGCGAACTCGGAGGCCAGATCCCGGAAGTGGCATGCCTCTTTGGTACAACCCGGGGTCATCGCGGCAGGGTAGAAGAACAACACAATGGGGCCACCTGCCAGCAACTCCGCGAGGCTTCGCACCGTGCCTGTCTGGTCCGGCAATTCGAACTCTGCAACCTGGTCACCACGTTTCATAGCTCCCTAAAGTACGCCCACGGGTTCGCGCGAGGCGCCCGTGACGCCGTCCCGCCGATTGACGCCCACGTCGTCGTCGGCGCCCGCATGCGTCTGGGAGAATCGGTGGGTGCAATCGATCGCCAACCTCGCCATCACGACGTCACGCGAGGACTTCCGGGCGCTGGCCGCCGAGCACCGCGTGGTGCCGGTCACCCGCAAGGTGCTCGCCGACAGCGAGACCCCGCTGTCGGCGTACCGCAAGCTGGCCGCCAACCGCCCCGGGACGTTCCTGCTCGAATCGGCCGAAAACGGCCGCTCGTGGTCACGATGGTCGTTCATCGGCGCCGGTGCGCCGTCGGCGCTGACGATCCGCGACGGCGAGGCGGTGTGGCTGGGCACGACTCCGCGTGACGCGCCCAAGGAAGGCGATCCGATTCAGGCGCTGCGCGCGACGCTCGAGCTGCTGAAAACCGAGCCGGTCCCGGGTCTGCCGCCGCTGTCATCGGGTCTTGTGGGGTTCTTCGCATACGACATGGTGCGGCGCCTGGAGAAGCTGCCGTCACTGGTCGTCGACGATCTGAAGCTGCCCGACATGCTGCTGCTGTTGGCCACCGACATCGCCGCGGTCGACCACCACGAGGGCACCATCACGCTGATCGCCAACGCCGTCAACTGGAACGGCACCGACGAGCGGGTGGATTGGGCCTACGACGACGCCGTCGCGCGGCTCGATGTGATGACCGCGGCGCTCGGTGAGCACCTGCCGTCGACCGTGGCGACGTTCAGCAGGCCTGATCCGCTCCACACTTCACAGCGCACGGTGGAGGAATACACAGCGATCGTCGACAAACTCGTCGGCGACATCGAGGCGGGTGAGGCATTCCAGGTGGTGCCCTCGCAGCGGTTTGAAATGGACACCGACGCAGACCCGCTCGACGTCTACCGGATGTTGCGGGTCAGCAACCCCAGTCCGTACATGTATGTGCTCAACGTGCCCAACGATGCTGGCGGTCTGGACTTTTCGATCGTCGGCTCGAGTCCCGAAGCGTTGGTGACCGTCAAGGACGGCCGGGCATCGACGCATCCCATCGCCGGCACGCGGTGGCGCGGCCAGACCGAGGAAGAGGACCTGCTGCTGGAGAAGGAGCTGCTGCACGACGACAAGGAGCGTGCCGAGCACCTCATGCTGGTCGATCTGGGGCGCAACGACCTCGGCCGCGTCTGCCGGCCGGGCACCGTCCGCGTCGAGGACTACAGCCATATCGAGCGCTACAGCCACGTCATGCACATCGTCTCGACCGTCCACGGCGAACTCGCTGACGACAAGACCGCATTGGATGCGGTGTTGGCGTGCTTTCCGGCGGGCACGTTGTCGGGCGCACCGAAGGTGCGCGCCATGGAGCTGATCGAAGAGGTGGAAAAGACCCGTCGTGGGCTGTACGGCGGGGTGCTGGGCTACCTGGACTTCGCCGGTAACGCCGATTTCGCCATCGCGATTCGCACCGCGCTGATACGCCAGGGCACGGCGTATGTGCAGGCAGGCGGGGGAGTCGTGGCCGACTCCAACGGGCCCTACGAGTACACAGAAGCAGCGAACAAGGCCCGTGCCGTACTGAACGCGATCGCCGCGGCGGAAACCCTGAGCGCACCGTGATCCGAATTGCTCAGGTCGGGCTGGTGGTGGCCGCGGGGATGTTGTGGGTCGCGTCGCGAATGACGTGGGTCGACGTGACCTCGTTCGACGGGCTGGGGCAGCCTCGAACGATCGCGCTAGCGGGCAGCGCGTGGTCGACGGCGCTGGTCCCGCTGGCCGTGCTGCTGCTGGCCACCGCCGTCGCGGCGCTCGCGGTACGGGGTTGGCCGCTGCGAGTGCTGGCCGTACTGGGGGCGATCACCAGCGCCGGTACGGCCTACCTGGCGATCAGCCTGTGGGTGATCCGTGATGTCGGTGTTCGCGCCTCGAATCTGGCCGATGCGCCGGTCGCCGACCTGGTCGGGACTCAGCGCCACTACGGGGGCGCGGTGATCACTGTTGTGGCCGCGGTCGTCACGCTCGCGTCCGCCACGCTGCTCCTGCGATCGGCGACCAAAGACAGGTTCCGAACTGCTAGATACGCACGTCGGCACGCGGTTGAAGCCGACAAACCGGGGGGCGAAATGTCGGAGCGGCAGCTGTGGGACGCACTCGACGAGGGCCGTGACCCGACCAATACGGACAACAAGGGGCGGTGACACTCGATGGCGCGGCGACGGTTACCCTTCGTGGAGATCGGTTGGCAACATCTGCGGAGGGATCGGCACTCATGAGCTCGGCAACCGTGCTCGACACCATCATTGAGGGTGTCCGCGTTGATGTCGCAGCTCGCGAGGCGGCCGTGCCGCTCGCCGAGATCAAGGAGAAGGCCAAGGCGGCGCGGCCGCCGCTGGACGTACTTGCGGCATTGCGCGAGCCGGGCATCGGCGTGATCGCGGAAGTGAAGCGCGCCAGCCCGTCGCGCGGAGAACTGGCCGCCATCTCGGATCCGGCGAAGCTGGCCCGCGCATACGAGGACGGCGGTGCACGCGTCATCAGCGTGCTCACCGAGGAACGACGATTCAACGGCTCACTGGCGGATCTGGACAGTGTTCGCGCTGCGGTCTCAATTCCGGTGCTGCGCAAGGACTTCATCGTCGGCCCATATCAGATTCACGAAGCCCGGGCCCATGGCGCCGACATGCTGTTGCTCATCGTCGCCGCGCTCGCTCAGCAGGCACTGGAGTCGATGCTGGATCGCACTGAGTCGCTTGGCATGACCGCGCTTGTCGAGGTCCATACCGAGGAAGAAGCAGATCGTGCGCTGCAGGCGGGCGCCAAGGTCATCGGGGTCAACGCCCGAGACCTCAAGACGCTGGAAGTCGACCGGGACTGCTTCGCGCGCATCGCCCCCGGCCTACCCAGCGGCGTCATCCGGATCGCCGAGTCCGGTGTCCGCGGCACGGCCGATCTGCTCGCATACGCCGGGGCAGGCGCCGACGCTGTGCTCGTGGGTGAGGGTCTGGTCACCAGTGGTGATCCCCGAAGCGCCGTAGCCGATCTGGTCACTGCAGGTACTCACCCGTCCTGCCCGAAACCCTCACGCTGACACGTGGCCGACCTCGCCGGACCGGAGTTGCCGCGTTCCAGCGCGGCCGTCGCCGAACCCACGGTTCACGATCCCGACGAACGCGGCCATTTCGGTGCATACGGTGGACGGTTCGTGCCCGAGGCGTTGATGGCGGTGATCGAAGAGGTGACCGCTTCCTACGAGAAGGCGCGCGGCGATCAAGAGTTCCTCGATGAACTCGATCGGTTGCAGCGCCACTATTCCGGCCGGCCGTCGCCGCTGTACGAAGCGTCGAGGCTCTCTGAACACGCCGGTGGAGCACGCGTCTTCCTGAAGCGAGAAGACCTCAACCACACCGGCTCTCACAAGATCAACAATGTCCTCGGGCAGGCTCTGTTGGCGCGTCAGATGGGCAAGTCCCGTGTCATCGCCGAGACCGGAGCGGGCCAGCACGGCGTGGCCACTGCGACGGCGTGCGCGCTTCTCGGCCTGGAGTGCGTCGTCTACATGGGTGCAGTCGATACCGCACGGCAGGCCCTGAACGTCGCGCGAATGCGCCTGCTCGGTGCGACGGTGGTATCTGTCGAGGCCGGTTCCAAGACATTGAAGGACGCGATCAACGAGGCATTCCGCGACTGGGTCACCAATGCCGACAACACCTACTACTGCTTCGGCACAGCAGCGGGCCCTCATCCGTTTCCCACGATGGTCCGTGACTTCCAGCGGGTGATCGGGCTGGAGGCACGTGTGCAGATCCAGGCGCAGGCGGGCAGGCTGCCGGATGCAGTGACGGCCTGTGTGGGAGGCGGGTCGAACGCGATCGGCATCTTCCACGCATTCATCGACGACCCGAACACCCGCCTCGTCGGCTTCGAGGCAGCAGGTGACGGCGTCGAGACCGGGCGCCACGCAGCGACATTCACTGGCGGATCGCCCGGTGCGTTCCAGGGGTCGTTCTCATATCTGCTTCAGGACGATGACGGACAGACCATCGAATCCCATTCGATTTCAGCCGGTTTGGACTATCCCGGCGTCGGGCCGGAGCACGCGTTCTTGAAGGATATCGGTCGTGCGGAGTACCGACCGATCACCGACACCGAGGCGATGGACGCGTTCGCGTTGTTGTGCCGTGCCGAAGGAATCATCCCGGCCATCGAATCGGCCCACGCCGTCGCGGGCGCGCTGAAGCTGGGGCAGGAACTCGGCCGCGATGCGGTCATCCTCGTCAACCTGTCAGGGCGCGGCGACAAGGACGTCGAGACGGCGGCGAAATGGTTCGGCCTGATGGACGGCGACTCATGAGCCGGCTGGCCGGACTGTTCGAGTCGTGTTCCGCAGAGGACAGGTCGGCGCTGATCGGTTACCTACCGACGGGCTTTCCCGATGTGCCGACGTCGATTTCGGCGATGACGGCGTTGGTCGAATCCGGTTGTGATGTGGTCGAGGTGGGCATCGCGTACTCGGACCCGGGCATGGACGGCCCGACGATCGCGGCGGCCACCGAGGCGGCGCTGCGCGGCGGTGTGCGCGTGCGTGATGCGCTGACGGCGGTGGAGGCGATCAGCAACGCGGGTGGCCGAGCTGTGGTGATGACGTATTGGAATCCTGTGTTGCGGTGGGGCGTCGAAGCCTTTGCGCGCGATCTGGCTGCCGCGGGTGGGCTCGGAATGATCACACCCGATTTGATTCCGGATGAGGCGGCGGAGTGGATCGCGGTATCGGAGACCCACGATTTGGATCGCATCTTCCTGGTGGCGCCATCCTCCACCCCGCAGCGGCTGGCCGCGACGGTCGAGGCGTCACGTGGATTCGTCTATGCCGCATCGACAATGGGGGTGACGGGAGCGCGCGACGCGGTATCCACAGCTGCGCCCGAGCTGGTCAGCCGGGTTAAAGCCGTGTCTGATATTCCAGTCGGCGTCGGGCTTGGTGTGCGGTCTCGCGAGCAGGCGGCGCAGATCGGGGCCTATGCAGATGGTGTCATCGTGGGATCGGCCCTGGTGTCGGCGTTGCAGGACGGGGTGCAGGCGGTGCGAACACTGACCACCGAGCTCGCAGACGGAGTGCGGCAGAGGATCACCGCGTGACAACAACAGTGCTCGCATCCATTCCGAGTCCGTCGCAGGGGGTGTGGTACCTCGGCCCGGTCCCGATCCGCGCTTACGCATTGTGCATCATCGTCGGGATCGTCGTCGCTTTGATCATCGGTGATCGGCGGTGGGCGGCAAGGGGCGGTGAGCGCGGGGTCATCTACGACATTGCGCTGTGGGCCGTGCCTTTCGGTCTGGTAGGTGGCCGGCTCTACCACGTCATCACCGACTGGCCGAAGTATTTCGGGGAAGGTGGCGCCGGGTTACTGGGCGTTGTGCGGATCTGGGACGGCGGCCTGGGAATCTGGGGGGCGGTGGCGCTGGGTGGTGTCGGCGCGTGGATCGGATGCCGAACTCGCGGTATTCCTCTGCCTGCATTCGGTGATGCGATCGCGCCGGGAATCGTGCTCGCGCAGGCGATCGGTCGGCTTGGCAACTATTTCAACCAAGAGTTGTACGGCCGCCCGACGGACCTGCCCTGGGGCCTGAAGATCTACGAGCGAGTCGGCGCAAACGGTGTGGTCAGCCCGGATCTGGCCAACGGCGTATCGACGGGTCAGGTGTATGCGATCGTCCACCCGACGTTCCTGTACGAATTGCTCTGGAACGTACTCGTTTTCGCGGTGCTGATCTGGGTCGATCGCCGGTTCAAGATCGGCCACGGTCGCTTGTTTGCGCTGTATGTCGCCGGATACTGTCTTGGCCGGTTCTGGATCGAGTTGCTGCGTAGCGACCACGCCAGCCTCATCGCGGATATCCGAGTCAACTCGTTCACGTCGACCTTCGTGTTCATCGGCGCCGTCGTGTACATCATGGTGGCCCCCAAGGGTCGCGAAGATCCGGAGACGCTGCGGGGCAAGCCCCGCGACGGGGCGCTCGTCAACGAGGTGACAGAAGAACTCGTCGCGGTCGCCGCCACGTCGGGTGTGGTGGCAGCGGCCAAGGCGGCGGGCGACGACGAGGACGAAGATGCTCAGCCGGAAGATGATTCGGCTGCGGAGACCGCGGATTCAGCGGCCGTCGTCGAGCTGCTGACAGCCGCCGCGGCCGAGGAAGCCGAGCCCGAAGAGGCCGAGGCCGAGG
>CAZOIX010000042.1:0-12411 GCA_964579685.1 uncultured Mycobacterium sp. | reverse complement strand
CCCCATACGCCTCGATGATCTGGCGGCGCTCGCGGCTGACGTTGGCCGGAATCACCAGCTCGACCGGGAATCCGAGGGCCGCACCGAAGAGCGCGAGCGCGATCCCCGTATTGCCCGAAGTGGAATCGATGATCGTCTTCCCTTCGCGCAGCGCGCCCGAAGCGATTCCTTCCTGCAGCATGTGCAGGGCAGGACGATCCTTCACCGAGCCGCCCGGGTTGAAGCCTTCGAGCTTGGCCCAGAAACCTCGACCGGGCGAGGTGAAGGGCTCGGCGATGCGCAGCACCGGTGTGTGGCCGACCATTGTGCCGGGCCGGTCATAACGGCCGAGGCATCGCTGTCGAGGCGTGTGAAGTTCAAGGTTGCGAACGGACAGGGCGTGATTCATGGAAGTACATCGCTTCTGCTTCGAGCCGCGCGCCGTCCGGCGCGCAGCAGCTGAAAGGGACGGCGGTCACCGACCCCGCCGCAGCGAGGCAGCGTGGTCTGGCGCCACCGGATCAGCAGCGTGCGATACACAGCCGGGTGAGCATCACCCGACCGGAAATAACTGTCGCTAGCGGCCGTGGCGGACCACGCACCACAGCCAGTGTCGATTGACTCCACAGTGAAGCCGCGACGGCCAAAGCGGCGATCAGCCCCAACGCGATCAGTATGGTCGATGTGCGCGGCAGCACTCCCTCGGCGACTGTGTCCGGCAGTAGCGGCACCGATCCATCGCTGATATGCGGATGCTCAATGACCACGGAATGGTCGGGAAGAAGGTCAGAAGACAGGGCATGCGGCCCGTGCGCAGAGGGCTGGTCTCCTATTGGCAACGCCCACTCAGCGGCAACAACGACGACCCAAGACGCCAGCACCAGCGCAATCAATGCGCGGGTTCGCGTCCCGAGAAAGCCCACGTTGCTGTTCACAATGGTGCCAAATGTAGCAGCGGATCGCGCGTCGGTTCGGCGCCCACGAACTCGACGCATAGTCGTTACCGCGCCGCGATAGAGCCGTCGCCAGCGACGGTGCGTCGATCCGGACGCTCGTTGCATCGAACCCGACGAGTGCTGGCGGGCAACCGCAGCAGAACACTGTGCATTCGCCAACATGGTCATCAGCGCCTCGTCATGTCAGATCATGCCCCGTCGCGCCTATCGCCGATGCTGAATGCCCAGACTCGGTGTCAGGGCGTGTCAGCTCGTCGGCGAGCGACACCACCAAGCCACCCAGCATGAATGCGGTGATCGCGGCGACCAGGGTGGCGGTACTGAAAGCGGGGATGTACCGCCTCGCCCCCGTCGGCGCGCTGGCGCCGTGGTGATACTGGTGCGTCAGCGCATGTCCTTTGCCCCTGCCCAGCAGGTAGCGGTTCACCGGGTAGGCAGCGACGAAGGCGGCCCCGAGCGCGATCATCATGCCCACCCAGAAGACCGGATTCACCAGGCCCGCGTTCATGGCCCCGGGTATGACCGCCATGACGGCGTTGTCGACGATCTCCATCGTCAGGATCGACAGCGTGTCGGCGGCCAGCACCACACTCAGTGCTGTCCCCAGTGCGAGACCCGCGCGCAGCAGCGGCAGGGTTGAAAGGGTGTAGCCGAACAAGAAGGCCAACCCAACGGCCAGCGCAATCGTGCCCACGTTGCTCAAGCCCAAAGCGGTGCCGATGATCAGGCCGACGATCTCGCCAATGGCACACCCGGTCAGGCAGTGCAGCGTCGCGCTGAGGGCCATCGTGTTTGTGCTGCCATCGTGTTCGTGATGAGCATGACCACTGGGTTCGTGGTCGTGAGTGTGGACGGTCATGACGTACTCCAGAGTTAACTGTGGACGGTGTAGCGGTATTGGCTGATCGATGAGGTCCCTTCAGGCAATAGCCCGTGAACGGCGTATTCCCCATGGCGTGTTTGAGCAACCCGCATCGTCGTAAACCGTGGTGTTTGCGGTGCCGAGTTGGTGGATGTCGCCGGCAGCGCCCATGCAGACCTGATCTTGCTCCTCCGATTCCCGTACACCCCACAGGGGTAACCGCCTGTATACCCCACAGGGGTATATGATGCAAGACCGCCCCCCTCGATGACTACCTTCGCGCCTACCCGCGGCGCCGCCACCAGGCTGCTGAAATTGCTTCGAATCAAACGGTTCTGGGAGCGTGCGCGGCAATCGGCTTCGCTTCTGAGGCGGGCTGAGCCGTGCCTGTCACCCGGGAGGGAGATGACCACTTGCAAGTCCCTGAGGGGTGCCGCCGGATCTGTGACTACCCCTCCTTCACAGGGGCGTGGGATCTTTGGGAGGTCGGCCTTCGCCCGGAGATTTTCCGTGTCGGCGTCAATGCTGTTACTCGCTGTAGCCAAACCGTGACGGACACTTGATCGAATTGCTAACACGCCCTTGCGCATTCATTCGCGGCGCCACCCATAGCATCAATTGACACAGTCGAAATTTCGAGGGAGCCGGAGACGATGCGTGGGGTTGTTCGGTATGTCCTTGCCGCGATCACGATTCCTGCGAGTGTGATCATGGGCCCGGTCGATACAAGCCTCGCGGCAACGAAGCAGCCGTCGGGGAATAGCATCGCGTCTGTCTCACCGACGCGAGACGCGGTCGTTGGCGTCGCACACCCCGTGGTCGTGACCTTCGGCAGGCCAGTCTCCGACAGGCGCGCAACCGAACGTGCCCTCGACATCACTTCGTCGCCCGCGATGACCGGTGAATTCGACTGGCTCGCAGACAACGTCGTTCAATGGGTTCCCAATCAATTCTGGCCTGCTAACAGCGCGATAGCGCTATCTGTGGGCGGGATGAAGACGAACTTCGCGACGGGTCCCGCTGTGGTCGGCGTTGCCAACACCGCGGATCACACATTCACCGTGACTATCGACGGCGTGGAGGCGGCCGTGCTCCCAGCGCCACACCACCGTCCCAACTGGGGAAAGCCGGGCGTGTTCCCAGCTTCGATGGGTCGCCCCGAGTACCCCACACCCGTAGGTACCTACACCGTCTTGGCGAAAGAGCGCGACGTGGTGATGGATTCGAGCAGCGTCGGCATCCCCGTCGACTCGCCCGACGGTTATCTACTCGACGTGGAATACGCCGTCCGTTTCACCAGACGTGGCCTCTTCGTGCATTCAGCTCCGTGGGCGATCAATTCGCTCGGCTATGAGAACGTCAGCCGCGGGTGTATCAGCCTCAGCCCTGAGGATGCCGAATGGTACTTCAACACGGTCAACATCGGTGACCCGATAATCGTGCAGGAGAACAGCATAGAAGTTCCTCGATCGGTACCCGCGCCGGAAAACGGAGTTGAAGTTCCTCGCGTAATCCCCCGCTGACGAGGCCTCAACGCTGCTACAGAGAATTGTGTCGTCGTTGCAACCGGCGCCTTGGGATAACGTCCGAAAACAGCCCTTGTCTTCGGTCGGATCGTTATCCACCGACGATGATGTCGGCCAGCACCAATTAGGTTGCGTGGGCGGGCCATTGCAAGAGACTTCGGCCATGCCCTGGACGTTATTGCATCCGAAGCAGTTGGCCCCGCACACGTGCACAGCGCGCTTGATGCGCTTTCACTGCCACCTGCAGCCCGCGAATTCCAGCCTTGTAATTATGTTGCCGGTGTTACTAATGATGCAATTGTGAGTTACGCTGATCTACGTACTCACTACGTACGAGGTTGCTACTCAATGCGAACCGTCGCCAGATCCAAGGTTTGGCAGCCCGCGGCCCGCCGCTTCGACCGCCGGAAGAAAGATTCAACATGGGACCTACTGCCCGTGGCGTGCGCTCAAAGCGCGCCTGCCCTTCCCGGATCGATTTTCGGCGCGCCGCTAGCGTGGTCCTCACTGTTGTCGCGTCGCTATTCCTCGCGTGCACCCCAGCGGCATCCGCCGAACCGACCGCCGGGCAATGGGATCCACTACTGCCAAAGCTGCCGAGCGCGGGAGCGCCCGGCGATCCGGTAGCCATCGCCAATGCGTCGCTGCAGGCAACGGCCGCCGCAACTCAGACAGCGGTCGACTTAGGGCGCAGCTTTCTTAGCAGCCTCGGAATTGCCAGTCCCACGGCTAGTCCTCAAACGACCGTTCGCGGCAATAGGTTGTACGGTGCCCAGGCGATCGAATACGTCATTCGCAGGGCCGGAACGCAGATCGGCGTTCCCTACTCCTGGGGAGGCGGCAGCCTGAACGGCCCGAGCCGCGGTGTCGACCAGGGAGCAGGCACCGTCGGATTCGACTGCTCTGGTTTGACACGTTTTGCGTTCGCCGGCGTCGGTGTACTGCTGCCACGATGGTCGGGCGATCAGTACAACGCTGGCAGAAAGGTGCCTCCCTCTCAAGCCAAGCGCGGCGACCTATTGTTCTGGGGGCCCGGCGGAAGTCAGCATGAGGCGATCTACTTGGGCGGGGGACAGATGATTGAGGCCCAACAGACAGGCGTTCCCATCAAGGTCTCACCCGTACGTACGGCGGGAATGACACCCTACGTCGTTCGAATTATCGAGAGCTAGTTGCAGCGCCCAAATTCGCTAGCTCGCAACGCAATTCAGGCCGCCGCGTGATGAGCTAATCCGAGTAAACAATAGCCGATGCCGCGGACCGTGCGGACGTAGCGCGGACATGTCGGGTCGTCGCCCAGCTTTCGGCGAAGATTTCCGATGTGCACTCCCAGAGCGGAACGACCGCCAGAATGCGGAGAGCCCCACACGATCTCCTCAAGGCGTCGGCAGGTCACGGGCTCGCCCGGATTGTCAGACAAAGCCTGAAGGATCGCAAACTCGATCCGAGTAAGCGATATGGCGCCTCCGCTTCGGAACGCACGCCGGGCGGCCACGTCGACCACGAGGTCGTCAATGCGGCGTCGCCGCGTGTCGCCGATCTCACCGTAGAGGCGAATGTGTCTGAGGGCGCGCCGAATTCGTGCGCTCAGCGTCTCGCAGTGCCCAATGGCGACCACTCCAGCACGTGACATTAGTGGCGCGATCTCTGCGTCAGCAAGCGCGACGACACCACCGCCTGCCGCCTGGCGAACCCGATCCAGAACAGCAGCACCCTGCTCGCCCACGCACACCACCACCACGTCGGGGTCATACTCGCGCAGTGCACTGAATGCTGCGGCTTCTGAGCATGCGACAGCAACGACGAAATCATCGGCGCGCATCTTGTGGGCCAGAATGTCGGCGTAGATGCGCCGCGGCTCAACGAGCAAGACGCGGATTCGGCCGGCGGCCACCACCGGACGTGCGTCACCGTCCACTCGGACTCCGGGGTGTGAGTCGATGGTCGTGACAGTCTCCTTCGCCGATGTGGGGCATCGTTTAACTGCGTCACCTACATGGTTACTGGGAGCCTTAGCGTATCACGATCTATGTATCTACTACGTATATCAGTAGTTGATGATTGAGGCTGATATGTCGACGTTCATCCGCCTGCTGCGAGCCTCGGCAGCCTTCGAATGTCTAGTGGTGGCAGAGCACTTGAAAAAGGGTAGGCGCGGCAACCACTGCGCAAATCATGGTGGCCAAACAGATGCGATGGCGCCATTGCACGTGACTGCGTGTAGGAGTGACCAACCGCTGCGCGCGAGTGACGACCGCCGTCGCCGCCGCGGCGAGGCCGTCGTACGCAACGGGTTGGTGTCCGGCCAAAGCGATCAAGCCGGTGAGCAGAGGTCGGGTACCCACCCGACGTGCCGCGGTGTCATCAGCGCACATCTCCAGCAGCTCCGCCACACAGCGCTCAGCCCGGGCGAAGAGAGGTAGTCGCGGAAGTGTGAGCGCCACGGCACGCAGCACCATGAGAATGTAGTGGTGACGCCCAGAAATGTGGGCGTTTTCATGGGCAAGGACCGCTTTCAGCTCAGACCGGCTTAACGACCTGAGTGCCGCTGAGGTGACGACGATTGCGTTGGGGCGTCCGACGACGCAGTAGGCGGCCGGACGGTCGTCTTCCACCATGACGACGTTCGGATGACCGGTGGGCCGGCCGATGATCCGCGCGGCCTGCGCATGCTCGTGACTTCGCGCGCGTAGGCGAGATATGCACCGGCAAACACGAAGCGCGACAAGCCCCAACGTCAACGTTGCAGCCACGATGAGGGTAAGTAACCCGATAGGGCCGGCCATACGCGTGTGATCGGAGAAGCCGAACAGTTCCAGACACAGCGTCACGACCGCGCCTGTGTGAACGCTGTCTGCCGTCGCTCCGATGGCGAGCGCGAGCGCAACCAGCCATGTCACCAGCGCCGCGGCCACCGCGGCTATCCATGCGGCGGCGCCCATGCGGGGGCTGATGCCGGAAGCGGTCATCCGCCCAAGAATGGGCGGAGCCAACCATGCGAGCGTAGCGCCGTAGAGGAGTAGCCACACCGCCGTTGTCATCATCGTCGTTCCATACACAGAACCGCCCTCGGTGGGACCAAGTGGTCAGCACTCTTCTTCGTCCAGGGCTTGCGGTACAGATTGGCCACAGTCACATCACGGTGGTGCGAGCGACCTGGCGGTGTCGTGAAATCTCGTCGACGAGATGGAGCACCGTGACGGGCTCCATGCGAATCCACAGGCAGTTCATGCCCAACGCTTCGAGGTCGCCGAGTTTTCGTTGTCGCTGTCCATTTGCGTGCCACTCCTGATCTCCCCGACGAGTTCGCCCAGTCGCCGTGTGACCCAGCCCCCAAATGTAGCGGCCGGCTTGGATAAACCGTCGATTCGCCACACCCAACGTGTGATCATCGCTTTGGAAATGTCTGCCGTCCTTTTCAAGGTCCGCCGTTCGGCCGAATGATCTCGTTCCTTCTGAACAGACACGGCCGATCCGGCGCGACGCCGTACGTCACCAGCTTGATCGAGTGCTGACATCTGGCAGCGGGGCCACTGTGAGTGCACCGCTCTACCGGTCAGTCCGCACCGGCGCGGCAGTTCCAACAGATTCCTGCGCAGAGTCCGGCCGCTCGGAACGGCGCGGCCACGGCGAAGCGCCAAGTAACGCCATTGCTCCGGCGATAGCCGCAGCCCACAGCACAACGACAACGACACTCAGAATGAGCCACACTTCCGACCCGACACTGTTCGCGCACACGACAGTCATCCAACGCATATCTCGCCTCCTCGGCGTCCAGCGTCACCCCGCCGCAGGTTGCAATCGGTATGAGTCTGGTAAAGATCTGCTGAAGATCGAGGCTCTCCGACGGTGGCACGTCACCGCGGCCGCATCAGCGGGCACCATATGGGCATGGAGCACCACCCGGGCACACCGCCTGAGCAGGCAAACGGTTACCGCGCGCTCGTCGTCGACGACGAGCTTCCCCAAGCCGAAGTGGTCGCCAGTTATTTGGAACGCGAACAGTTCGAAGCCGTCGTCGCGGGCAACGGCGTCGACGCGATCGCCGTCGCCCGCGACCTTGATCCTGATGTCGTCATCCTTGATCTCGGTCTTCCCGGCATCGATGGGCTGGAGGTCTGCCGGCAGCTGCGCACATTCTCTGACGCTTACGTCGTCATGCTCACCGCTCGCGACACCGAACTCGATACAGTCCTCGGCCTCAGTGTCGGCGCCGACGACTACATCACCAAACCTTTCAGCCCGCGCGAGTTGGTAGCGCGCATTCGCGCCATGTTGCGGCGGCCGCGTGTCCTGCAGTCGGTCACTGCACGCGCCGAACTTGACGTGAGGCCACCACGCTGCTTCGGCGCGCTGAGCATCGACGTCGCCGCCCGTGAGGTACGCATCGGCGACGAACAGATCCTGTTGACTCGCACAGAGTTCGACATTCTCGAAGCTCTTTCAGGTCGGCCGGGCATCGTGCTGACCCGTCGCCAACTTCTCGAAATCGTGCGTGACGGACCCTGGGTCGGTAACGAGCACCTCGTTGACGTCCACATCGGGCACCTGCGGCGCAAACTCGGCGACGTCGCAACTCGCCCGCGCTACATCGCCACTGTCCGAGGCGTGGGTTACCGGATGGGGTCCGGAAAATGAGTCCCCCGGCTACGTCAACGCTGCGCCCATTTCGACGAGGTGGCCGCCCCGGCATCGGCCTGAGGCTCCTGGCAGCCCAAGCCATTGTGCTCGCGGCCGGGGCCGCGACAACCTTGGTAGTGGCCGCCGTCGTCGGCCCTCCCCTGTTTCGTGAGCATTTGCATCGCGCAGGGGTGCCGATGGACTCCCCGGAGGAAGTTCACGCCGAAGAAGCCTACGGCTACGCAACGGTGATCTCCCTCGGAGGCGCCTTGGCGGTGTCCATACTGGCCGCACTGGCTGTCAGTTTCTACATCAGTCGACGGCTCCAGCGGTCCATCGCCGAGGTCGCTTCCGCTGCAACCAATGTCGCGCAGGGCAACTATGACATTCGGGTGTCGCCGCCGGGCCTCGGCGACGACTTCGATGCCCTCTCGTCCGCCTTCAATCAGATGGCTTCCCGGCTTCAGGCTGTTGATTCGTCGCGGCAGCGGTTGTTCGGAGACTTAGCGCATGAGATCCGGACACCAGTCGCTGTGTTGGAGGCATACATCGAGGCGCTCGAAGATGGCATCCGCACTCTGACGCCGCAGACAGCCGCCATGCTGCGCGACCAAACCCGGCGGCTTGTGCGATTCTCCGATGACGTCGCCGCCCTCGCAAACGCCGAAGAAAGCTCGGTTTCGATGTCCTACGCGAACATTGATGTCGACCGCTTAACGCGCCAGTGCGTCGTCGCTGCGCAGGAAAGCTACAGCAAGAAAGGAGTGGCGCTGCTTGTTCGCGTCCAGGAGGGACTACCGCCGCTGTGGGCAGACGAGCAACGACTGTCCCAGGTCATTGGCAATCTGCTGCAAAACGCGTTGCGGCACACGCCATTCGGCGGCTCTGTCGAGCTGAGCTGTGGCCGGGACGGCGGCCGGCTACAGATCGCTGTCTCCGACACAGGCGAGGGAATCCCGGCAGAGCACCTCAGGAGAGTGTTCGATCGGTTCTATCGCGCAGACACCGCCCGCGATCGCGAACACGGCGGCGCCGGTTTAGGGCTCGCGATCGCTAAGGCGCTGGTCGAGGCTCACGGCGGTTCAATAGTCGCAGCCAGCGCTGGACTCGACGCCGGTGCAGTATTCACCGTCGACCTGCCTATCGCGCAACCTCAACAGAATCTCGGATAACCGCACATCAACGCGATCCCGCCCAGCCCACTTGGGATTGGTCACTTGTCCAGCATTCCCTGCATGGTGTCGATTTCTGCTTGCTGAGACGACACAATGTTGCGCGCCATCTCCATCGCCGCGGGGAACTGACCATTGTCAATTTCCTGCTGCGCCATCATGATCGCGCCCTTATGGTGCTCAATCATCTGCGTTAGAAAAAGCCGGCTGGCCTCAGCGCCCTGCGCGTTCTGCAGCGCGGCCATATCGGCATCCGACATCATGCCGTGCCCGCCACTCATACCAGGCATCTGATGTCCGGGCATGCCCTGGTCGGGCATGCCAGTGCCGCTCGGCGTAGGTGTGGAAGAGACTTCCCACTCTCGGAGCCATCCCTGCATTTGCTCGATCTCGGGAGCCTGAGCGTTCTTGATCTCGTTTGCCAGCGACACAACCTCGGGGTCGATGCCTTGTTTACCGAGAAGCATGTCGCTCATCTCGATCGCCTGCTGGTGATGGGGAATCATTCCTTGAGCGAACCTCACATCGGCGTCATTATGGGTAGCGACACTGCCGGCCGCGCTGGGCGAGACCGACGCTTCCGCCGAGGTAGGGCTGGCCGCTGGCGCAGAGTCTGTTCCGGTGTTCGAACAGGCTCCTACCAACATGGCCGCCGCCGCCAAAGCCGCGAGCCTCAATCCATTTCGCCTGTGCTGCATGGCACATCCTTCCTCACAACTTCGTGACATCACGCATCAGCGGGGCGAGCGCTCTCGCCGCCTCAGTTCAGCCTCAGGACCCCATGTATGGGTGCGTTCGTGTTCCGATGAAGATTTGATGAAGACACCTCGACTACCTGTTACCAGCCGAGCGCCGCTGAGTCGACGCTGAGCTCGGCGCTTGGCCGCCACTAGCGCATGATGGGTAAATGGCTTGCACGACACCGAAGCGCTCAGACCGGCTGGCCTCCGGTCACGTAGCCTCTACGCGGGAGTTACGGTTGCAGTGCTGTCAGTGACGCTTCCGCCGACCGGGCGACCGCCGAGCATGGTGGTTAGGACGCGGGTATGAGGCAGGTCAGAGAGCGGACAGGTCAACGGGTTGCGATCCACGACAATCATGTCGGCATGATGGCCGGCGACGAGTGACCCGATGTCATTCCACCTCAATACTTGTGCAGCAGTGCGCGTCCAGGTGGCGAGCGCGTCTATGCGAGAGACCCCGGCGGTAGCGGCGGCACGTCCAGAAGCGCCGTAGCGCGGTTTCGCAGCCAGGGCCAGATGTTCGAAGACGTTCTTCGGCCCCCAGTCAGTGCCACAGCCTACGGTGAGCCCGGCGTTGAGAAACCGCTGCAGCGGCACGAGGTGCTCGAGGATGGCCTCGCCGACACGGTCGGCGAACAGCTCACCCTTGCCCCAGGAGAACGACATGGTGGTGGTGAGGTCGAGATCCAAGGCGGCGAGGCGACTGATCTGTTCGGGTTCGGCGATTGCTGCATGCTGCACGATCCACGGACGGTACTCCGCGCGTAGCGGCCCGACGAGGCTTTCGAGCTGTTCGAGATAGTCATCGAGTTCACCGTTGCCGGCGATCATCATGTTCAGCCGTAGGCCGCTGGCAAGGCAGAACCGCATGACCTTCTCGACGGTGTCCGCAGGCACAAATGATCGTCCAGATGTCATGGTGCCGAAAGGCCCCCGATACGGCTCACGGAGCAGCAACTGTCCGGCGTGGCAGGATCCGCCGCGGCCAATGGTGATGCCGTCGATGCGCAATATGTCGTCGTCTCGGTCGACCATGCCGGCCGCTCGCCGAAGCCGGGCAAGTAATCGGTCGACATCAAGCGGATCGTCGTCGGGCATGCCATAGATGTGGGCTTCGGGTGCGCACTGCACGCGCAAGCTGAGCTGATCGGTGCTGCGCAGCCACTGGTAGAGCTCGATGTGGGAGAAGTCCATAGCGTGGGCTTCGTAGATGGTAGTTACACCGCGTGCATTAGCGTCTCGCATCGCGTGAACGACGCCAGGCTCGAATGCATTGGGCTGCAACAGCGGTAGCTGCCGCAGCAGGCCATTCATGAAGTCGTCGTTGTTGTAGTAGAGGGTGACCGCGCCGTGGAGCCGCCCGGTCGGCTCACCGCTGGCGTCTTTTTCGACCCAGACATCGCCGACGCGGTCGGCGGTGTGCCGGTCGATGCCCAGGCGCTGCAATCCTGCGCTATTCAGCACGCAGGTGTTCGGGATGACCGGCGCCCAAGCCTGAATGAACACGGGATGGTGCGGCGCGGCACGGTCGAGTGTGATTCGATCAGGCAAGACCCCTTCGGTGAGGTGGCGGTAGGACCGTCGCAGGAAGTAGTGCGGCTCTCCTACCGGGGTGGTCATGATCCACTCCCCCGCCGGAGTCGTTTTGGTGCGGACAGCGAGGCGCGCGGCGATGTCCATATGGTCGACTGCGTCACCGAGATCGACCAATGGCTCGGCGATCACCCCGAAGTGCAGCAGGTGAGGGTGGGTGTCGATGAAGCCGGGCATCACCGTGGCCCCGTCGAGGTCTACGACGGCGGCGTCCGGTCCGGCAGTGCGGCGCACGAAAGCCTCGCTGCCCACGGCGGTGATGCGCCCGTCAGCCACGGCAACCGCTTCGGCAATCGAGTTTGAGCGGTCGCACGTGAGGACGGTGGCATTGGTATAGAGGGTGCTCGTCATGAATGGTTCGCCACAGTTTGAGCGCTGTCGTTTGCGTCGTCCTTGAGTTGGCAAGCGCCGGTCGCGCGGAACGGCTCAGCCAGCTGAGCCAGATAGCCGACCGGGTAGTTCGGCTTGGCGGCCATGCCGAGGTCGTCGCTGCTGAACCGGCGATGCGGGTCGAAAGAGAATGTGCGCAGCGCGTGGTCCCAGATGAGCGTGAACAGGCCGAAATTCACGTCACCGATGCCTGCCCACTTGAGGTGATGGAAGCGATGACCTTCGTTAAGTGCCAGCATTTTCCGCAGCGGACCTATGCGGTAGTCGGCGTTGGAGTGTTGAAGCAACAGCTGTACCGCAATGCACACGGTCAAAACCTCGGCCACAGTCTTGGGCATGCCGAGTAAGAGCAGAGGCACGGTCCCCGCCGCGAGTTCCAAAGCTCCGTGAAGGGGATGCTTCATGAGTCCGTTGAATCCGTAGAACCGTTTGACGCTGTGATGCACGGCGTGAAAGCGCCACAGCCACCCCACCTTGTGGCTGGCCAGGTGCGCGACGGTCACGCCGAAGTCGGTGACGACGATCGCGATCAGAACCTGCACGACGAAGGGCAGCGACGAAGGCCAACGT
>CAZOIX010000041.1:0-12554 GCA_964579685.1 uncultured Mycobacterium sp. | reverse complement strand
GGTGGTCCCATCCCCCTGGCAATCAGGTGGTCCCATCACCCTGGCAAGCGACACCGTGATCGATGCTTGGCATCGGAGCCGTCATGGCTATCAACGACATGCAGGTCTTCCGGGAAGGCCGCTGGTGGATGATCCGCATGCCCACCATGGACGGATCGTTTATCCAGACGGATCAATCAACCCCAGTGACCGCACTCAGGCCGAAGCTCCAGGCGCGCTTGAGTACATCGCGCGCGACTTCATCGGCACCGTCCAATACGAGTCGGTAGGTATCAATGGGCCAACCTGCTGAAGTCAGTCGCCACAGTCTCGTAACCGTGCCACCCGGGGAGAAAAATTCGAAGAATGGAAGAACTTCGACGTGCCTGAAGCGGTCTTCTTCACTCGCAAGTCTAGGGAAGGCGCCGTCACCTATGAACACCCGAAGAACGACCGAACGAGAACGCAACTCTCGAGGAGTACGTCGCGATCCCGACAGCCGCGACACGGGCGGCGGTCACTCAGCGGCGCGTCTGCTTCGCCTGAAATGGATCGACGCCGTCCCGCCAGATTGGGAACCGTCGTCGGGTGGATGAGCCCCGGCACCGACGCGATCGAACGCTGGTTCAAGCGGCTCGACCTGAACGACCCAGCTGCCCGTGGTTCCAACTTGCAAACCCGTCAGCGTCGCTCGGACCCGCGCTGCGACGCCCCGAACCGTGGTGTGCTGGCAGGCATTCTCACCGCCTAGCACGCGGACATCGAGCGCAGTGATTGCGTACGAGATTGGGCTAGAACGACCTACGATAATCGGGAAAGTCGATATCAGTCCTCTGCCCGGACGGGGAATCATGGGGAAAAAGCGTGATGAAGAATTGGACGGGCCCATCGATGACGAGGAAGAAGATCCTCCCGATCGGTCGTGGGCCTCGCATGGCGGTGGCATAAGGCGGGCACCGGCCAAGAAGACATCGAAGAGAGCGCCGGCTAAGAAGGCGGCCAAGAGGGCAGCGGCTAAGAGGGGTCGACGTTAAGAACTCGGGAGGATGATCTCATGTCTGAGCCAACGACAGCAGAGTCTGGAGAGCCTCAAAATGATGCAGGATGCATGGAGGATCCCCCTCCTCGCGATTGGGCATCCTTCGATGAAGGCTTAAGGAGCGGAATCGCGGAGCAAGAAGAGCGCTCGAACCGCGAAGCGAACTAGCCTCGTTTTCAGTCGGGCCACCGATGAGTGATCAGGGCAAGGAATACGCGGATTTCATTGCAGCGCAACTCAAATCCGAGAGCGACCGTCGCGATAACATCAATACGAGAGCTGCTGCCGCGGTCGTAGGAGTTAGCGGTGTGGTAACCGTCGTTCTCGCGGTGTTTGCTGTACTAATCCAGAAGGACTTCACACTAAAGGGCTGCGCCAAGGACTACCTCGAAGTCGCCCTTTTTGCTTTGCTGACCGGCGCGATGTTGGCTGTCGTCGCTGGGATTCCGATGAAGTACCGGTTTCCCTCGTCGAAGTTCATGAAGAAAATGATCGACAACCCGCACTGGAAGGACAGCCAAGTAGCGGCCCGCAACATGACCGCCTACAGCAACCTTGTAGCCATCGACTCTCTACGCCCTACTAATAGTATCAAGACCTTGATCCATTTCTGAGCCAAAGCATGACAAGTCGTGGGCGTGACAGCGCTCGGACTTTGCACGCTCGCCGTGATGGGCGTGTGCGTCTGGCCGATGAGTCAAGTCGGCTGGAGTCCAACGACGGCATCGCCTCCTCCGCCGCCCGCGACGGTTATCGTGACCGTAACCTGTCCGTGCTCGCATCCCAGCAGCGTTGTGCCGGGGAAGTAGTCGATAAAGGCTTAATCACGGTTCTGGACACCAGCGAAAAGTCGGTCAGTCGTCGCGTGTTTCCTGCCGTTCGGCCGCGCTCAGTAGCAGAGTGTGGGTGGGGCGGAACGTTGGATAGGACGCAGCCGCCGGCGGCCAAGTTCCCTTCGTTTAGGGCACGTGCGGTTCCGCAAGTCGACAAGGAATCTCCAGCATCTATCTAAGGCCCGTCGGGTATCGCTTCTGTGCGCCGGGCGAACCGTGCCATAGCATCTCGAGCGTCTCGTGGCGATCCTCAGCGAGAGTACGGCTGGCTTGGCGAGCAAACGGTGAGGCGGCGCGACGCGCAAGCGAAGGAGGTGCGAGAACTATTCGCCGAGGATGCGTGGAGCGACTAGCAGGGGTCGGCTCACACGGCGAAGCGACATCGTCGGTGTATGTGGCGGCTAGCACTAGCCTCGTCTGCATGGACGGCGGAGACCAACGGAGGTGCATCTTCTGTGGTCGTATGAAGGGCGATTCCGTCGATCCTGACGATCCGGCGTCCCCGAAAGTCATCCTGACACGGGAGCATATTTTTCCCGCGTCATGGAAGGAGAAGGTAGAAGCGTCGTTCTTAGCACAGTTCGGCGAGCGCGAGTTCACCCGGTATCGAATCGATGGGACTGAGCTATCCTCTCGGCCGGACCCTTTGTTCGAGCTGGTGGTCAAGTGGGTGTGCGACCATTGCAACAACGGATGGATGAATAATCTCGACTCTACTGTCGAACCCTGGATTCTTGACCCACTTTCAGATGCGTCGCCTTGTGACGCTTCGGAGTTTCGGCGGTGGGCAATAAAGGTAGCGGTGCTTCGCTCCTACTATGAGAATGCGAAAGCGCCGCAGCCTGAAGATTTCCGCGCCCTGGTCGAAGGTGAGGACATCGGCGATTGGCGAATATTCGTCGGTCACACTGTTTTCCCTGCGCACAATCACGTCTTCGTCGGCTTTGGCTGGATAGACGCCGAGTCCGGTGGTCGGCTGTCGGGAATCACTCAGGTGTCTTGGTCCATCGGCCGTACGTTCGTCGTGGCGCTGCGCCTTGTGAAAACCACCGAGCTGGCCGGACAGTGGTTCAAGTACTTCAAGAGCTCTAACCGCGTTGACGGGATTGTCGTAGCTGAAGTCTCACCAGGATCGAAAAGAATGCCCAACTTGGCGTTTTTGCCAGAGGTTTCGTATCGCAGGTTCATGACGCTCGCCTGGTTTTTCAGCACCAATGCGCTATCGCCAATCGCCGACGCAATGCGTGGTCTTGAGGAAGGGTTTAGACGAGCGATAGAGGATATGGGCGTCGGCGAGAGATTCACGGAGCTGTAAATGACAATTGCATCCGCCCCGGCGCGTGAGCGGGGCTGAAACGCGGCGTCGCCTTCGAGGGTGCAACGCTTGATCAGTCGTGCGCTCCAGCTTTGAGAGACGCCGTAATCGCGGGCGACCTGCGAACCAGAGCGCGCGAACACCGTTCACGCTCCCGCCCCACCAGTGCTCACTTTCGTTCTCGACGGAGGGTCGAACGGCGGCATCCACGAGTAGCGAGCCGAGGAGTCGCAGCGGTGGCCACCGAACTCCAGCGACATCGCGTTCACGTGCGATGAGGTCGATCCCCGTGTCGGGCTTGCCTTTCCGGACTGGCAGAGTCGATCCACCGCCACACCCCTCCGTACTGCCGGGACACTCCGGTCCAAGTTGGAGTAGCGGACCATTGCCTCTCGAGCGTCGTCGCACGCTCGGAGCTCGACGGGGCTTGCTGAAACGGCTCCATCACCTCGCGGATCGAGCCCATACCCTGATGCCTCCATGCTCGAAGTCCTGCAGGACTGAGGTTAGGTCGCTGTGGCGGTAACAACCGCGAGTTCGAGATGTGTGCGTGTTGCGGTGTGGTTGTTCCGCTATGAGGGGCTCAGGAAACTCGACTGATTGGCGTGAATTATCTTCGTCGTTGCCGCGAGGTCAGTTCCCCAGAACAGGCCGATCGCGGCGGCTACTTCTTTCAACCCGTTTGGGCGGGCTGGTCGTCCGTGATCCTTTGCATACGGGCCGTCCGTTTCCAGCAGGATCCGGTCTCGAGGTATCTCCCGCATCAGCGCGGGAAACTTTCGCGAGTGCGTCATTGCGACGTTGATAGAGAAGTACAGGCCAGCTTCAAGTGCCTCGCCGATGAGGTTGAGGGGGCCGCTGTACCAGTGGAGGACGGCTGGCAGCCCGGCATCGGCAAGATGACGAACGACGTCCTTCTCTGCGCCCCGACTATGAACAGTCAGGGGATGGTTCCGAGGCTGAGCTTCCGTCAGTACGACCTCGAAAACGCGTTGCTGCGCCTTGGCGGTAGCAGCCCCCGCGCGGGAGTAGTCGAGGCCCACTTCGCCGATCCAATTCGTGTGCGGCACAAGCCGAAAGAACCGAGCGAGCTCATTCGGGCCGAACGCAGCAGCCCGCAACGGATGCAACCCGAGCGCTACCTCGACATGCTCACGCCTGCCTAGACGGGTGCGGAGCCGTCGGTACTCGTCCGGGTCTTCCGTGACCGCGACGAGCCCGACTCCCGCGTCATCGGCTTCGCGCAGGGTCGCCACCGGGTCCGCATAGGCGGACACGTGACAGTGCGTGTCGAGCAGGCGGTCAGTACTCACTTCAACCTCTCGATAATCTCGGCTGTGGCGCCCGAAGCGCCGTCGAACCAGGACCGGAGTTCCTCCGTTCCCCTACGCCACACTCGCAGGAACTCACGATGTTCACCATTCGGGATCGGCCCGTTGCGGAATATGTCTCGGTCAGGCCTGCGGGAGTAGACCGAGTTGATGACAGCTCGAAGATCGGCAGATCGTTGTGTGTCTCGGTCGAGAAGGCCCTCGCCGATGAGCGCGTCCCATGCGTAGTCCTCCGGGCTGTCCCAGCCGGCAGTGGCCATCGAGGAGCGGCGGATAAGGCAGGGAAAGCAATACCCACAGTTGCCCTGATCGCGTTCGGCGTAGCGGGCCGCCTCCGGGTGGGAACAGGAGATGCTTTGGGGTGCGAGGGCCCGAAGCAGTTCAGGGTTTCGGGATCCGGCGAGGATTTCGCCCTTGGTATTCAACCGGAACGGGTTGTGGATCGGGTTTCGAACTCCCACAGCGTCCGCGGCCAACCGCAGCAGATGCATGAACTGTGGGTGGGTAGTGCGTGTGCTGTAGCTGCCCGATCGCGCCCGAGTGAGCGGGACGTTGATGCCGATGAACCCGTTCTCCGGTATGTAGACCGGAACGTCTGGCCCTACCGAAGCCGCGAGTGCGAGCCCCGTCGTGAGAAAAAGCAAAGACCGGGCACGAGTCGTGGTCTCCCGTTCCCTCGGAAGTGGGCGCGCTTGCCCCGCCGCGGCGGGCGCCGGGCGGAGGAAGATAGTCCGAAGTTCCAGGCGATCTTGGCCGTAGTGATCGCCCAGGGCAGCAGTAAGCGTCTTCTGCGCCGTAGACGCTTGATCGCCCTCGTTGTGGGATATCAAGCACAAGCGTCGGTTCGGGTCTTCTTCGAGGAGGTCGATTACACCGGTCAGCGAGTCCAGGCCACCGGAGAAGAGACTGACGGCGTCGACGGCCCCTACTGGTGTGATGTCTTCGGGTATCTGCCCTATACCGTCCAGCGGAGAGGCGTCTTCGTGATAGGGCGTCACGACCCAATTGTCACCGGTGAGGAAGTCCAGAGCTTCCTTCCACGGTGCAGTTGCCCATGCGTCTGAATCTGCGACCGGAAGCTCCACCGAGAGATCGCGGGTCCACACATCCACCGCGGCACCGCGGCGGGTGGCCTTATCGGCGCAGTACACGCAGGCCCCCAGAAGGAACAAGTCGAGGGCTGCACGCGGTGCTCGCCATCCAGCTAGGAATCGAGACCCAGCTCGGTTCCCCAGTTGGATGGTCGCTGACGTGCTCCCTGGCGCCCAATCGAGCAGTCGAAGATCCTCCGGTTCAGTTGGAGTGGTTGATGCTGGGCGGATGCGAACTAGGTAGTCGGTCACGTGTGGTCATCGCCTTCGAGAGCTGATAGCAACTCGTAGGCAGACGTGACCGCCCGTTCCGCGATGTCCCGTCCCTGCAGACCAGCCCAATCGACCGAAAGCGGATCATCCGGCAGCTCGATCACCACAAGGTCAGCGATGATCTGGCGCATCTCTTCGTCCGCTCGTCGCATCGCAACAGGGTCGGTTAACCGGCTCAGACGCTCAGCCACGACCGGAACCCGGTTGTAGACGTACAGCGCCAAGAACCGTTCGAGAATTGACCCAAGCTGGTCGCGGTCGACGCTGACCTGATTCAACTCTTCCCACGAGTCAGCGTCGCCGAATACCTCGTCGAGAACATCACACGCGGCGTCACGAGCCGCACTGGAGTCGAGGTCGTTCCCCGAGCCGGCGATGTAGCTGACGAGTTCGTCAAGGACGGTGAATCGATCCTGACCGACCAAGTGAGCCAGCCCGATCGCCGCAAGTGCCCGCCCAGCGGTACCCGTCGCCAAGCCAGTGAGTAGCCCGCCGAGCCTGGTGATCCCTGACCGACCTGCGCGAGCTCCAGCAGAGGCCTTGTCCGTACCTCCGAGAAGCGGGACATGGCGTGACAGGACACGGTTGGCGCGTTCGATGGAGTTGGGTCTTCCGAGACTTCGGATGTAGGCGGTCGTTGCGTATTTGAGAGGCGTCCAATTGCCGCCGGCTCCCGCTGCTCTATCAGCTGATGTGCCCACTCGACTACTTCTTCGCTCTGGCGGCTGCTTCGCGCGCGCCCTTCACGAGGGTCCGCAGCTGGGTGTTGTCTCCGTTCTCCCAACGCTGCAAGAGTTGGGCCACGGCGGGGTCATCAAGTGGCAGACGGCGAACAGCAGTGGTCCCGGCAGTAGGCGGAATCGATGAGGGTGGCAGTGGGAGGAGCGCAGTGCAGACTGCGCTGACGATGTCAGAGTTCTTCTCCGCGAGTTCCAGGGCGGCTGTCAATGCTGTACCAGCAGGGTTGCGTTGGACCCGCTCAAGCAGTGCCTCGATGAACTGCATGCGCTCACTCGGGTCGAGATCCTTGACGGTCGGGTAGTGGCTGCGTCGGTTCGCTTCGACATCGGACTGGACGTCGGTGATCAGCCGTTGCAGATGTGGCGCAAGCCTTGACGCCGAAACCCCGAACGACAACTTGTCACGTGAATACGTGAAGTAGGGACGCAGGTCCGTGCCCGCGAACGGGGGGTCAGCCCGAAGCCAGTCCGCGATGTACGTTTTTTCAGCCCAGACCTCCGCGTCGGACTGCTCATCGGGGGGCGCTACCTGCGGGGTGGGAGCGGACTTCTTCTTCGCCGTCGACCCGGCCGCCGGGCCGTCGCTGGCCTTACCATCCTTCTTCGGAGCAGGGCTAACGCCGCCTCCCCGAGCGTGCGCCTCCGCGGTGGCGAGCTCACTGCACGCGCCGCCTGCCGCCATCTCCCAGTCGAAGAGGCGCTGGAAGTCGGTGTTGTACTGATCCTCTAGCACCATCAACTTCGCGAGGATGGGCAAATCGATCTTCGCATCGCGGCGTTTGGCGCTTCGGTGCTTCAGCAGCAGATTGTTGAGGAACCGTTTTAGCTGGCGTGGGTTGCCGCGCAGCGACGCCCCCAGGATCGGTGAGATGTCTGCCGCACACTTCAGGTCTTCGGCGAGTCCGGCGGGGATGTCCTGGAGGACCGACCCTGCGATCCCGGTGTTGAACGCGACCGCGAGGCCGTTCTCGCGTCGAATCTTCGTGGCGCTGTCGAGGACCTCTTCGAAGTCCCCGCTGGATAGGTGCAGCTCTGCGAAGAGCAGATTGATGTAGGTCTCGGCTTCTGGTGCGGACAGCGGGGGAATTGCGACCGTGAGCTGGAGCATCTTCTCCAAGTAGTCCCGTCCGATGCCCGCCCCGTCAGACTTCTTGAGTCCCGGGTAGCGCGAGTCGATCGCGGACTCGACAACGTTCTGGTTTAGGGCAAGAACGTATGCGGTGTTCGGCGTGTTCAGGAATAGCCGTATCGCTTCAAAGGTATCGACAACGGTGTCTGGGAGGCACCGGTCTAGGTCGTCGATGAAGACCACGACCGCCTTGCAGTTGGGAATATCGGCAACGAGCTTAGTGAACTCTCGGCGGAACGCGTCGACATCGCCGAGGGGCGTCACAGCATCCGCAGCAGGTATGGTCGATCCTTCGTGAGGCTCCTTGAAGGCCGCTTCGGTCTGCTTCGCTGCGGCGCCCGTGAGAGCAGTCGCCGCAGCGAGCGCGTGGGCGTCGAGATCGAAACCTGCGCCTTGCAGAATGACTGGGACCAGCGCTGGCGCAGCGGCGGTTCCTGTTCTGCCTAGCCTTCGGCCCCAACGGCGGAGGCCGGCGACGATCTTTCGGAGCCCTCGGACTTGATCGCTCGTGCCTGGTGCTCGCTTCACGATTGCGTCCAGGACAGCCGTCATTAGGGCTATCTTGACGTCGTCGTGGTCTTCGTACTGCCACGGACTGAAGTGCACTGTCAGGTAGGGAGAGGCCGGTTCTTCGTCGGACTCGCTGTCGTCTTCGTCCAGCAGAGCACTGAGCTCGCGAGCTGCGATCTGCATCAAGCTGCTTTTGCCCGAACCCCAATCACCCAGCACACCGATCGTCAATGGGAGCAGGCGCGGCTCAGTCAGGGCGACGACGAGGCCATCAACGAGGAACTCGAAGCCCAGGAGGTCGGTATCCGCTTCGTTGTCAGCCCACACAGGTCCTCCAAGAATCCGACATGTCAGCTAAGTATGAGCGCGACGAGAAGCTTCATCGAGGTTGACGACATCTAGCAGATTCCTCCCACGCCGCCGGGGCACGGATTCGAAAGCGCAGGTAGCAGACACCCCGACAGCACCAGCGTCAGTGCAGTCAGGATCATTGCCATCGCGAGCTTTGCCAAGGTCATTACATGCACCCGAAGCCTTCGCAGATTGGGATGTCCAACGGAATCGTGTAAACGCACCCCATCAACGGCACCGTGAGCGCAGTGAGCAAGGCCGCTGCCAGAAGTTTCGTCCTAGTCACAGAGGGCACGGTACGCCCCGTAAGTGATCACTTACAGTGTTTTCGCCAGATTGGTTTCGCCGGGTCGATCGCGCAGTCATTATTCGCCCGCGACGACCCACTCCCGTGCTTGTTCGGCTTCCGCTTCAGGAAACGCCCGCATCTCACCAGGCATCAAGAACCCGACGAACTTCATCGTCTGCGTGATCCATTCGATGTCGGTCACGACCGCGAAGCGCTCCCACCGCAGGAAATGCGTGAAGCCCACCTTGGTGTCCTCCCAGACAGCGCCGGGGTCGATACCGACGAAATCCGGGGCGATCTGGTAGTAGATCCGCACCTTGTCGTGTTCTAAGAGTCGCTTCTCGATATCGGGTACCAGCACTGACTCGTAGTCGGCTTTCGTGACATGCCCATGGCATTCGAAGGCCGCCACATTGTCCGGAAAGCCCGTGAGCACTTCGATCATGATGTCCTTCCGATCATCCTTGCCGACCCGCGATCCACTCTTTGGCCGACTCGGTCTGGCCGGCCGGGAAGTGTTTGATCTCTGCGGACGTGAAATGGGAAACCAGCTTTTCTGCGAGATCGCCCATCGCCGAATCGGTGACGACGGCGACCTTCTTGACGTGTTTCTGATGATCTCGCACGAAACGGAAGTGGCTGACCATGGAGCCGAAATCGTCCCAGCCCGGAAACGACGGGGCATCGATGATGACCCCGGCAAGATCGCCGTTCGCTTCGATCTGAGGGTCAACGGCTGCCGCGAGCTTCACGAAGTCGTCCTTGTCCAGCCGCGACTGCGGTCGAACGACCACGATGGAGTGAGCTGTGTCGAGGTCGTAGTCAATCATGGTGTCCTCTTTTCGCTGAACCGCCCGCCCGCCTCGCTTCGCGCGTCGACCGGCGATGTGGCCAGTGTCGGCTCAGGTTGTGGTCGCGCGATAGGGCTGAAGGTCATTCGTCGGCCCTGCGGCGGCAAACGCCCTGGTACTGCAAGCGAATTCGCGTTACGACCACCCACGGTGATGACCACGGTCCGCGATCGATGAGGCCATTTGGCCCTGTATGACTCGATGGGGCGGTGCCAGTGTGGACGGTGGCGCGAATCCGTTCAGTGCCGAACGTCGCGATCCGTACTCCCGGTGACATTTCAAAATGTGAGGTGTTGAGGTGACCCCGGCCATCGACCAGTCGTCGGCATTGCCCCTGGCGCAGATGTTCGGCGAGTTGAATTGCTCGTCGGCCGGTTTGACCACGGCCGAAGCGCGGCAACGGTTACAGCGGTACGGCGCCAACGAGGTCGTCGAGCGGCGCCGCAATCCGGTGGTGGTGTTCCTCGGCTATTTCTGGGCGCCCATCCCATGGATGATCGAAGTGGCACTGGTGTTGTCGTTGGCGGTGCGGCATTGGACCGACGCCGCCATCATCGCGACGCTCTTGGTGATGAACGGAATGGTCGCCTTCGTCGAGGAGCACCAGGCCGCCAACGCCATCGCCGCGCTCAAACAGCGCCTGGCCGCCTCGGCGCGCGCGCGTCGCGACGGCGTCTGGACGACCGTGGCGGTGCGCGAACTGGTGCCCGGCGACGTGGTGCGGGTGCGGCTCGGTGATGTGATGCCCGCCGACCTACGGGTGATCGAGGATGTCACCCTCGAGGTGGACCAATCGGCGCTGACCGGTGAGTCACTGGCGGTCTCCCGCGGGCAGGGGCAGGTGCTGTACTCGGGGTCGGTGCTGGTGCGGGGAGAGTCCGACGCGCTGGTCTACGCCACCGGACCCGCGTCCTACATGGGGCGCACCACCGCCCTGGTCGAAACAGCGGGCACAGTCAGCCATTTCCAGCGCGCGGTGCTGCGCATCGGCAACTACCTGATCGCGCTGGCGGTGACGCTGGTGGCGCTGACAGTGCTGGTGTCGTTGATCCGCGGCAACCCGGTGCTGCAGACCCTCGAGTTCGCGCTGGTGGTCACGATCGCCTCGGTGCCCGTCGCACTGCCGGCGGTGTTGTCGGTGACGATGGCGGTAGGCGCGCGCAAACTGGCCCGCCACCAGGCGGTAGTAAGCCACCTGCCCGCGGTCGAGGAACTCGGCGGCATGGACCTGCTCTGCTCCGACAAGACCGGCACCCTGACTCAAAACCGTCTTGAGGTGGCCGCACGATGGACCGCTCCAGGGGTGTCGGACGTCGATCTGACGACAGCGGCCGCATACGCGTCCCGCGGCGAGGACGCCGACGCGATCGACGCAGCGGTGTTGGCCGCCGCCGGCGCCCCGCCTCCCGTCATCGTCGAGGATTTCACCCCGTTCGACCCGGTCAGCAAGCGCACCGAAGCGACGGTGCGCGACCCCGACGGACACCGTGTCCAAATCAGTAAAGGCGCTCCGCAGATCATTAGCGCCTTGTGCGACAACGACAATGCGGTCGCAGCGATCGACGAGGTGGTCGACCGGTTCGCCGGCCACGGCTATCGGTCGCTGGGCGTGGCCCGCACCGACAGCCAGGGCACCTGGCGCCTGATGGGGGTGCTGGCGTTGGCCGACCCGCCCCGGGAAGACTCCGCGCCGACCATCGCCGCCGCGAAGAACCTCGGTGTCGAGGTCAAGATGGTGACCGGCGACCAGGTCGCGATCGGCCGCGAAATCGCCGACAAGGTCGGGCTGGGTCACAACATCGTCGATGCCACCACGCTGGACACCGCCGGCGATGACGGGGAGTTGGCCGCCCGGGTGGCCGCCGCCGACGGGTTCGCCCAGGTATTTCCCGAGCACAAATACCGCATCGTGCGCCTGCTGCAGGAGCGCGGACACATCGTCGGGATGACCGGCGACGGCGTCAACGATGCGCCGGCGCTCAACCAGGCCGACGCCGGTATCGCGGTGGCGGGGGCCACCGACGCCGCGCGCGCGGCTGCGGACGTTGTGCTGCTGGCTCAAGGACTTTCGGTGATCGTGGACGCGATCCGCCAGGCCCGGGAGATCTTCGCTCGCATGACCAGCTATGCCACGTATCGCATTGCCGAAACCATCCGGGTGTTGCTGCTGATCACGCTGGCGATCGTGGTGATGAACTTTTTCCCCGTCACCGCGGTGATGATCGTGTTCCTGGCCCTGCTCAACGACGCGGCGATTCTGGCCATCGCCTACGACCATGTCCGCGGCGCTCCCACCCCCGCCGCCTGGGACATGCGCAGTGTGCTCACCATCGCCACCGCGCTGGGCGTGATGGGCGTGGCCGAGACGTTTCTGCTATTCGTGGTGGCCGACAGGGTGTTTCATCTGGACCAGGACGTGATCCGCACCCTGATATATCTCAAACTGTCGGTGTCGGGTCATCTGACCGTGTTCGTCACGCGCACCCGCGGTGCCTTCTGGTCGCGACCGGCGCCGGCACCGCTTCTGCTGGGCGCGGTGATCGGCACCCAGGCGATCGCGACACTGATCGCGGTCTTCGGGGTGCTGATGACCCCGCTGGGCTGGACGTGGGCCGCGGTGGTGTGGGGCTACGCGCTGTTCTGGTTCCTCGTCGAAGATCGGGTCAAACTGGCCGCCCACCATTGGCTCGATCACCACCCCGCCCGACCGCACCGATTCAGCGCACGGCCGCTCGGACTCGGATCCGCCCGAGGACGATCAGGGCGAGGAGCGTGACGGCCAACAGCAGCGTCGTGCTGGCCGCGGCCTGGAACACCTGACCG
>CAZOIX010000040.1:0-12568 GCA_964579685.1 uncultured Mycobacterium sp. | reverse complement strand
GGCAGTGCGAGCAGCCACTGCCCGGGGCCGCCGAGTCGGCGGTGTGTCGCCGACGCACTGGCCGTCAGGGCCTGCGCCGTCAACAGCGCGCCCGTCGGCGTCCCCGTCGTCCCGGAGGTCGACACCACGACGGCCACATCGTCGTCGATCTCAGCACCGGCGCGCAGTGTGCTTGTGAGCAAAGAAGTCTCGCGCGCATCCTCCATCGGCACCGGCAATACGGTCGCGCGCCCGGCCAGCATGTCTTCGACTATGGGCAGCACCGACAGCGCCGTAGCACCGGAGGGGACGGCGAGGGTGCGCAGGACGGCTATTCGGTCTCCTGGTCGTCGCGCGGGTCGTCCAGTGGCCAGCCGTGGGCGGCCAGTCGCTGCCGCACCCGCTCGATATCCTCAGGCATCGGTAGTTCGTCGGTGATCTGTGTGATCAGCACGCCGATATCGACGTCGTCGAACTCGCCGAGGTCCTTCAATGCCGCGACGACCGACTTGACCTCGTCGTCGGTGAGGCGCGGTTTCAGCAGCGCGAAGAGCGGCACCCGATCGGGTCCTGGGACTCCTTCGGGATAGCCGGACGTGATCCACGCGACGATCTTGGCCAGAAACTTGGTCACAGTGCCCCCGTCCAGGTTGGCCGATCGTTGTCCCTATTCCCGCCAAGGGCTGATCGTAGTCCGGTGCAGGCGGTTTCGTTTCTGTGACCTGACTGTGAGAACAGCTCCTCCATGTTGAGTGAACACTGGATGAACTCCTCGGTCGTGGCTGCAAACAAGCTGGTCAAACGCTGCGGTTAGGGTGACTACCCGTTAGGTGAAACGGCTGATCTGGCCCGAGAATTAGCGCCGTGAGCCAAGAGATGATCATCCTCGTGCTGTTGATTGCAACGGCCCTGGCATTCGACTTCACCAACGGATTCCACGACACCGGCAACGCGATGGCGACCTCGATCGCCACCGGCGCGCTGAAGCCCAAAACCGCCGTGCTGCTGGCCGGCGTCCTGAACCTCGTCGGAGCCTTCCTCTCGGTCGAGGTCGCGGTCACCGTCACCACGTCGGTGCTGAAGGTGCAGGACGGTAAGACCGGGGCGCTGATACCCGGGATCGATGCGTCGACGGGGCTGACGATCATCTTCGCCGGTCTCATCGGCGGCATTCTCTGGAACCTGCTCACCTGGCTGTTCGGCATTCCGTCCAGCTCGTCGCATGCGCTCTTCGGCGGTCTGATCGGTGCGGGCCTTGCGGCCCTCGGCATGGCGGGCGTCAACTGGTCCGGGGTCACGGGCAAGGTGTTGATCCCGGCGGTGGCCGCGCCGGTCATCGCGGGCCTGGTCGCTGGATGCGGTACCTGGCTGGTCTACCGGATCACCCGCAACGTGCTCGAGAGCCGGCGTCGAGAAGGCTTCCGCTGGGGCCAGATTGCGACGGCCTCGCTCGTCGCGCTGTCACACGGAACCAATGACGCGCAGAAGACAATGGGCGTCATCGCGCTCGCGCTCATCACGACCGGCCACCTGACGGGCGACGTGAAGGAGGAAGGTCTGCCGTTCTGGATCATCTTCAGCTGCGCGGTCGCCATCGGCCTCGGCACGTACATCGGTGGCTGGCGGGTCATCCGCACGCTGGGCAAGGGCCTCGTCGAGATCGAGTCGCCCCAGGGCTTTGCCGCCGAAGCATCATCGGCCGCAATCATTTTGAGCTCGAGCGCCGCCGGTATGGCGTTGTCGACCACGCACGTCGCCACCGGATCGATCCTCGGTAGCGGTGTCGGCAAGCCCGGCGCCGAGGTGCGCTGGGCCGTCGCGGGCCGGATGGCCGTCGCGTGGCTGATCACCCTGCCCGCCGCCGGGCTCGTCGGCGCGCTGTCCTACTGGCTGTCGGCCGGGATCAAGTCGATGACCAACTCGGCACTGGCCGGTGACGGCTTGATCTTCCTGATCCTGGTGGGCCTGTCCTTCTACATGTGGTGGCGCGCCCAGCAGCAGAAGGTCGACCACAGCAACGTCAACGCCGATTGGGACTCCTCGACGAACTCCGTTGTGCCGGCAAAGGTTCGCGAGGCCACCAAACAACCCAAGCCCACGGCGTCGGTCTAGAAGGGAAGCGTTGTGACTTATCTCGAAAGCATCCTCAAGGTGCTCGTCGTCGGCCTCGTCCTCGGCGCGGGCCTGCCAGCGGTGTTCGCGGTCGGCCTGGTGGCATTCTCCAACGGCGCGGGCGGCCGACATGCGGACGGCACCACGGTCGCGCCCAATCCGATGGTGAAGTACCTGGGCATCGCCTTGTTCGTGTTCGTCGGCTGGGTGATCCTCACCGCCGTCTTGTGGATCACACGCGCGACGATCATCCATCACTTCGGTATCGACCTCTTCCCGTTCATGCCGAAGAAGTGAGCTGACACGAAATGACAGAGAACCAAGGCATTTTGGACAATGTGCTGGCCTGGTTGCACCAGGGCTATCCCGAGGGTGTACCTCAGAAGGACTACTTCGCGTTGCTGGCCCTGCTGACGCGCTCACTGTCCGAGGAAGAGGTCGTCAAGGCCGCGCAGACGGTGCTCAAGGGCACCGACTCCGACACGGTCAACGAGCAGGAGATCCGGGCGGCGATCCACACGATCACCGATCAGGAGCCCAATCCCGAGGAGATCCATCAGGTCGCCGCGCGCCTGGCCTCCGTGGGCTGGCCGCTGGCGGCGGCGCGCTGACGTTATCGGTTGTCGCGCCGCAGCGGATGGTTCTCGGGGACCTGCACGAAGATCAGTAGCACGCCGTCGGGATCGGTGACGTGCATCTCGTGTAGCCCCCACGGCTCCTGACGCGCCTCACGGTCGATGGGTACGCCGCGGCCGGTCAATTCCTTCTCGGTGGCGTACACGTCGCGGACCTGAAGCCACATGGTTCCGCCCGCCCTGGGTGTGCCGTGGCCGGCGAGCTCGATCAGCGACTGGCCGGCGTAGAACACCGTGCCTGCGCCGTAGTCCCTGGCGATCGCCAGGCCGATCTCGTCGCGGTAGAACTCCAGTGAGCGTTGATAGTCAGCCGGCCTGATGAGCATGCGGCTGGCCAGGATCTCCATACGAACGTGTCTATCACGGGGCTCAGCCGATTCGACGATCGACGCCCGCCCAGTGCGGCTCCCGAAGCACTCGTTTGAGGAGTTTTCCGCTCGGGTTACGCGGTAGCGCCTCGGCGAAATCGATGGACTTGGGCAGCTTGAATCCCGCGAGCCGCCCACGCGCATACGCGATGAGTTCGGCTTCGGTCGGTGCGGTGCCGGCGGTGGCCACGACGATCGCCTTCACCGCCTCACCCCACTTGTCGTCGGGCACCCCGATGATCGCGACGTCGTCGACGGCGGGATGGGTCATCAAGACGTTCTCGACCTCGATGGGGTACACGTTCTCCCCGCCGGAGACGATCATGTCCTTCTTCCGGTCGTGGAGGTAGACGTATCCGTCGTCGTCGACGTATCCGGCATCGCCGGTTCTCAGCCAGCCGTCACCGGTGATCGTCGCCGACGTGGCGCCGGGATTGTGCCAGTAGCCGAGCATGTTCTGCGCCGACCGGGTCCACACCTCGCCGACGGTGCCGACGGGTACCTCGACGCCGCCGTCGTCGACGATGCGCAGTTCGACCCATGGATAGGGTTTGCCGCAGGATCGCAACAGTTCCGGGCGCCCGGCCGGATCGTGTTCGTCGAGTTGCGTTACCGAGCCGGTGGTTTCGGTCAACCCGTACACCTGGAGAAACTCACACCTGAAGCGCGCCAGACCTTTCACCAGCACGTCGTCGGTGATCGGCGAGGCGCCGTAGACGATGGCCCGCACGCTGGAGAAGTCCGCATTCTCGACCCCCGGTGCGCCCAGCATCATCTGGATCACCGCGGGTACCAGGAGCAGGTTGGTGATCCGGTGCCGGACAATGGAATCCAGGATTGCGGCCGGATCGACGTCGCGCAGCACCACGGTGGTGGCGCCCTCGTACATTCCGACCAAGACCCATCCCGAACCGGCCATGTGGAACATCGGCATCACCGCCAGGCTGACGCTGTCGGCGGTGAACCGCCACTCGTGGGCGATCCCGGAGGCCTTGCACAGGTAGTTGCCGTTGGTCAGCATCACGCCCTTGGGCAGGCCGGTCGTGCCCGACGTGTACATCAGGAAGACGACATCGTCGGGGCCTGTGGTGACGCCCGGGTCGTCGCCGGGCTGACCGCCGAGCCAATCCTCGTATGAGTGCCAGCGGTCATGCGCGCCGATCGCCACGATGTCACTCACTGTCGTCAGCCGATCCTCGATGGCCTCGATGTGGCCGTAGAACTCGGATCCGACGACGAGAACCTTGGCCTGGGCATCCTCGATGATGTGCCGCATCTCCGGCGGTGCGAGCCGCCAGTTCACCGGGACGCCAACGGCACCCAGCTTGGTGAGGCCGCAGACGACCTCGAAGAATTCCGCGCCGTTCTTCTCGATGTAGGCGACTCGGTCGCCGAAACCCACTCCGGCCGCGCGGAACGCCTGGGCGGCCTGGTTGGATCGCTCGTCGAGCTCGGCGAAGGTGATGGTCTTCTCGCCGACGATCAGTGCCGCGGCGTCGGGCCGACGCCGTGCGTGCACACGAACGATGTCGGCGATGGTCTCGATTCCGGGCATGAGTCAGCTGCTGGGTTGGATGCGTTGTCGTTTCATCAGCGCGTTCACCGCGCCGGGCGCAAAGGTGTTCACCGCCTGGGCGGTGACGGCCATCCGTGGGGCGATGCGGACCGGACGCTCGCGTGCGGCGGTGATCATCCAGTCGGCCGCCTCGTCGGCGCTGAGCCCCGGCAGACCGTCGTAGGCGCGGGTGGGGGCGATCATCGGAGTCAGGACGAGCGGATAGAAAAGCGTCGTCGAGTGCACTCCATCGGCGCCCCACTCGGTTTCGATGATGCGGCTGACCGATGTGAGTGCCGCCTTCGACGCGTTGTAGACCGCGAACAAGGGTGACGATTCGTTGAGCACACCCCATGTGGACACGTTGATGATGTGACCGTCGCCGCGCTTCCGCATGCCGGGCGCGAGCCCCCGGATGAGCCGCAGCGGTGAGTAGTAGTTCAGGGCCATCGTTCGCTCGACGTCGTGCCATCGCTCCAGGGACTCGGCCAGCGGTCTGCGAATCGAGCGCCCGGCGTTGTTGATCAGGATGTCGACGCCGCCGAGCTCCCGCTCGAGCGTGTCGACCAGTTCGTCGACGGCGTCCAGATCGGACAGATCGCAGGCTTGGGCGCGGGCGGATCCGCCGGCATCGCTGATCCGCTCGACCAACGCGTCCAGGAGTTCCTGACGGCGAGCGGCGACCACCACGGTGGCGCCGCGGCGCGCGAACTTCTCGGCGGCGGCCTCGCCGATCCCCGACGATGCGCCGGTCAGCAGGATCCGCTTGCCCTCGAGGTCGATGTCGTCGCTGTCGGGACGACGCAACAGTTGCGGGGTCAGCGGCGGCCGCATGCCCGCCAGCAGCACCTGGTCAGAGAACCAGCGCAGCGGATTCCTACTCACAGTCGACCTTTCGTCCATGGCGATTTCGGTGCTCTTACGTCCGCCCAGCGACCGTATGCGCACCGAAATCGCACGGTAGAACAGGCTAGAAGTAGCGGGGGAACTGGCTCCAGTCCGGATCGCGCTTCTCCAGGAACGCGTCGCGGCCCTCCACGGCCTCGTCGGTCATGTACGCCAACCGCGTGGCCTCCCCGGCGAACAGCTGCTGCCCCATCAGCCCGTCGTCGGTCAGGTTGAACGCGTACTTGAGCATCCGGATCGCCTGCGGTGATTTCCCGTTGATGGCCGCTGCCCACTCCAGTGCCACGGTTTCCAGCAAGGCATGGTCGACGACGTCGTTCACCGCGCCCATCGCGTGCATCTGTTCGGCACTGTAGGGCCTGCCGAGGAAGAAGATCTCGCGGGCGAATTTCTGGCCCACCTGCTTGGCGAGGTAGGCGCTGCCGTACCCGCCGTCGAAGCTGCCGACGTCGGCATCGGTCTGCTTGAAACGGGCGTGCTCGCGGCTGGCCAGCGTCAGGTCGCAGGTCACGTGCAGGCTGTGCCCACCGCCGGCGGCCCACCCGTTGACGAGGCAGATGACGACTTTCGGCATGAACCGGATCAGCCGCTGCACCTCGAGGATGTGCAACCGTCCGGCCCGTGCGGGGTCCACCGATTCGGCCGTCTCACCCGATGCGTACTGGTATCCGCTGCGGCCACGGATGCGCTGGTCGCCACCCGAGCAGAACGCCCAGCCGCCGTCCTTCGGCGACGGCCCGTTGCCGGTGAGCAGGACCACGCCCACGTCGGGTGACATGCGGGCATGGTCGAGGACGCGGTACAACTCGTCGACGCTGTGCGGGCGGAACGCATTGCGCACCTCGGGGCGGTCGAACGCCACCCGCACCGTCGGCTGGTCCACACCGTCGACGACGTGACGGTGATAGGTGATGTCGGTCAGATCGAATCCGTCGACCGGCCGCCACAGCGACGGGTCAAAAGGGTTGTCGCTCATGCGTTCACCGGATCGAATCGAAACACAGGGCAGCGCCCGGCAAGGGCTTCGTACTCGTCGGGGTTGGGTCCGGTGACCAGCCCGGCCTTCTTCAAGAAGCCCACGCCCGTCGGCACCTCGGCGGGGAACAGCCGAAGCAGCGGTCTGGCCTCGTCCGGCGGCAACTCCACGACGCTGACGCGTTGGGTGGACCTGCCCTGCCTGAGCTCGGCCGTCCCCGCCGCCCGCAGATTGGCAGCCCAGTCGCTGCCGGGCAACCCGCCGAGCACGTACCGGTTTCCGTCGGCGACCATCGGCGTGATCGGGGTCGAACGCAGTTTTCCGCTTTTGCGGCCCGGCACGACCAAGATCACCGGTCCCTTCTCGCCCATGGGCACGCCGACCTTCTGCAGGCCGATCATCACCTTGTTGACGTACTTCAGCCACCACGGCGGCCGGATCCGCTCGGTGTTCGACATGCCTGAAACGCTACGTGACCGGGCACGGCCCCATCAGAGGTGCACGCCGTAATCGGCCAGCGCGGTGCGCAGCCCGTCGCGGCGTTCCGTCGTCGGTAGAGGATCGACCAGGACGAATCCGCAGCCGATGGCGCGGGCCCCGCCGTCGGCCTCGTCGCTGTCGCCGACCATCACCGCGTGAGTGGGCTCCACCCCGAGCCTGCTCAGCGCGGTCTGGAAGATCGCCGCGTCGGGCTTGATCGCCCCGACCTCGAAGGACAGCACAAACTCGTCGACGAATTCCGCCGCGCCGATCGATTCGAACGCGGGCCGGACGTCGAATGCGATGTTGGAGACGACGGCGGTCGTGATGCCCTGTCGGTGCAAGCCCTCCAGGACGCCTGCGGTGTCCGGATACGGCGTCCAGTTCAGCGGGTCGGTCATCAGGCGGTAGAGCGTCTCGGCGTGGTGGTCGGCCACCCCCGACTCGCGCAGGACGTGCAGGTAGGCCTCGCGGTGCAGGTGCGGTTCCAGATCGCGGTTGACCCAGGCGTGGTGCGCCTCGGGCGTCATGTCGACATGCTGGCCGGTCGGCGCGGTCATCCTGCGCATCAGCTCGGCCTGCACGTGGCCGTCGATCTGGCGTTCGTCGACCTCGATGCCGCGGAACCAGCTGTCGTCCTCTTCCAGACGGAACAGCGTGCCGGAGTAATCGAACAGGACGGCTTGAACGTTCACCTGCCTCATGCTGCCAGGTGTGAAGGATGGCGAATCCGGCTAATTAACTACTCATGACGCAGCTGGAGCAGGCAGTCGTGGTGGTGCCCGCGCACAACGAGATCGAGCATTTGCCGCGCTGTCTGTCTGCGCTCGTCGCCGCGTCGATGCATGCGGCGATGCCCGTGGCGATCGTGGTGGTCCTCGATGCGTGCGACGACGGCAGCGCACGCCTCGCCGAGCGATTCGGCCCGAATGTGCACTTCATCTCGACGGATGCGGGCAATGTCGGCGCCGCCCGTGCCGCGGGATTCGAGTACGCCCGGTCGTTGTGCTTCGGTATCGAACCGGCGCGAACCTGGTTTGCCACCACCGACGCCGACACCGTCGTGGGCAGTCGGTGGCTGGCACGAATGACGAAAACCGATGCCGACATGGTGCTCGGTACGGTGCGGATACCGCTGTGGCGGTTACCTGTCGACGTTGCCCGCCGCTACAGGGCCGCCTACAAGTCGGCGGGACCCGGCCACCAGCACGTGCACGGCGCCAACATGGGCTTCCGGGCCGACGCCTACTGGGCCGTCGGGGGCTTCCGTTCCCTGCGCACCGGCGAGGATGTCGACCTGGTCGAGCGATTCGAGTCCGCGCACATGAGTATCCGCAGGGACGCGAAGCTGTCGGTGGCGACGTCGGCTCGCGAAGACGGGCGTGCACCGGGCGGTTTCGCCGGCCACCTTCGCGGACTGGTCCGCACGCGGCGTACTGGCAAGGTCCTCGAGACATGACAGCGGGGCTGATCGGCCGATGGCTTGATTCGGGTGCATTGGATCTACCGCTTCCCGGCGGCGGTGACACGGGCCGACGCTGGCACCGCCTGGCCGCGCTCGCAAGGGTGGATATCGTGGCAGCCCGTCTGGCCGAAGCGCACACCGATGCGATCGCGATCATGGCCGAGCTCGATGGATATGAATCGAAACCTGGTCAGCTGTGGGGGGTTTGGGCGGCTGAGTCCCATCACGCGACGCTCAGTGCGCACGGCATCGAGGACGCGCCGACATTGGAGGGCACCAAGGTGTGGTGCTCGGGCGCAGGACTGTGCACACATGCGCTCGTGACGGCACGACTCGATTCCGGCGAACGCGGGCTGTTCGCGGTCGACCTGGGGCACGCCGGTGTTCAGCCACTGCCGAGCGGGTGGCGCAATCCGGGGATGGCCGAATCAGACACCCGTTCGGTGCAATTCAGCAGCGCGCCCGCCGTACCCGTCGGCCGGCCGGGGGAGTATCTGTCGCGGCCGGGGTTCTGGCACGGTGCGATCGGGGTTGCGGCCTGCTGGCTCGGCGGTGCACGGGCCGTGGCCGAACCGCTCTACGCCCGCGCCACCGAGCAGACCGCGGACCCGCACACACTGGCGCATCTCGGAGCGGTCGACGCCGCGCACGCCGCCGCCGAGGCGATGCTCTCGTGGGCGGCGTGTGCAGTCGACGACGATCCCTTCAACCGCAAGGGCTTGGCCGAATTGATCGCGCGACGCACCAGGGCGGTGGTCGAAACCGCCGTCGAGGAGACCATCGCCCGCTCGGGCCGGGCGCTCGGCCCGGCTCCGCTGTGTCAGGACGCCCAGCATGCCAAGCGGGTCGCCGACCTCACGATGTATGTGCGGCAGAGCCACGCCGAGCGGGATCTCGAGCGACTCGGACTGCTGGCAGGAGCGGAACGGTGACGCTCACACAATCGGGTAACGGTGCGCGATTCGCCGAGGTACCCCTGTCCGTCGCAGGCACCGCAACGCAGGACTGGCTCGACGCACTGGCACACGCGCCGCAGCTCGATGTGGCGGGCTGCAGCGAAATCGTGGTCGTGGCAGCCCATCCCGACGACGAGACATTCGGGTTCGGTGCTGCCATGGCGACATTGGCCGAACTCGGGGTGGGTGTGCAGGTGGTGGCGGCCAGCGACGGGGGTGCCTCGCATCCGCGTCGCGACCGGTTCGATCTGGAAAGGACCCGGCGCGCGGAATTGCGCGACGCCATGCGCATGCTCGGCGTTCCCGCGCCCATCTGCCTGGGGATGCCCGACTCGGAGTTGGGCGACCATGAGCAACGGCTTGCCGATCGCCTCACCGAGATACTGGCGGACCGGCCAGGTAAGCCATGGATCGCCGCGACATGGCGGGGTGACGGACATCCCGATCACGAGGCCGTCGGCCGTGCGGCGGCGATCGCTGCGCAGCGATGCGGCGCGAAGTTGATGGAGTATCCGATCTGGATGTGGCACTGGGCGACACCCGGTGATACCGCGGTGCCATGGGATCGGCTGCGCACCCTACCCATGGCCGCACGAGCAGTGGACCGCAAAGCGGCGGCCGCGCGGTGCTATCGGTCGCAACTCGAGGCGTCGGCCGACCAGCCGCCGTTACTGCCGTCATTCGTCGTGCGACGACTGCTCGCCGTCAGGGAGGTGGTGTTCTGATGCCCGCCCGGCTCTCAACAGGCTACTTCGACCGGATCTACTCCGAGTCGGATGACCCGTGGCAGCTCGGGGGCAGGTGGTACGAGCAGCGCAAGTACGCGATCACCTTGGCGCTGTTGCCTTATCGGCGCTACCGCCATGCCTTCGAGCCGGGCTGTTCCATCGGCGTGCTCACCGAACAGCTCGCCGCCCGGTGTGACCATGTCACGAGCACCGACATCGCGAGCGCGGCGCTGGACGCGGCGCATCGGCGTCTGGTCGACGCCGGTAAGCGGTACAACGTGACGCTGCTCCGCAAATCGGTCGACGAACCCTGGCCGCAGGCGGGGTTCGATCTGGTCGTGTTGTCCGAGCTCTGCTACTACCTGCATCCCGAAGTGCTGCGCGACACCCTGGACCGCGAGATACCGCTGCTGAAGCCGGGGACGACGGTCGTCGCCGCACACTGGCGTCACCCGGTCGCCGAATACCCGATGACCGGTGCCTACGCCACCGACGTCATCGCCGCGACGTCGGGACTGCACCATCTGGGTGGTTACCGCGACGCGGATGTGATCATCGAGGTTTTCGACACTCAGTCGTCGACGTCGGTCGCCGCGCGAACAGGAGTGCCGGGGGCCTGACGGCGCATCCGGGCAGCCTTGTCGGCCAACACTTCCCGCTCGCGTTCATTGTCGGTCAGCTGTGCGGCGCGGTCGAACTCGTCGGCGGCCTCTGCGCTGCGGCCCAGCCGCGCCAGCAGCTCCCCGCGCACGCTCGGCTGCAGATACGACTCGCCGAGGCCGGTCAGGCCGTCGACGATCTCCAGGGCTTTCGGCGCACCGTCGGCCATCGCCACTGCGACCGCACGATTGAGCTGCACGACGGGGGAGGGCGACACCTGCACCAGGCCGTCGTACAGCATCACGATGCGCCTCCAGTCGGTGTCGGCGGCCGTCTTCGCGGTGGCATGACATTCGGCGATCGCCGCCTGCAATGCATACGGCCCCCAGCCGATGCCCTTGCGCTGCAACGCCTCGGCGGACCGCTGCAGCGCGGCGACGCCGCGCTGGATCTGGGCGTAATCCCATCTCGCGCGGTCCTGCGCCTCCAACAGGATAGGCTTGCCGGTTCTGTCGGTGCGGGCGGCGAATCGCGACGACTGGAATTCCATCAGCGAGACCAGGCCGTGCACTTCCGGCTCGTCGGGCACCAGCGCGGCGAGCACGCGGCCCAATCGCAGTGCCTCGCTGCACAGTTCGTCGCGGATCCAGCGCTGGCCGAACGACGCAGAATACCCTTCGTTGTAGATCAGGTAGATCACCGAGAGCACAGCGGACAACCGCTGCGGGTACTCGGACCGCTCGGGGACCTCGAACGGAACCTCGGCGTCGGACAGCGTCTTCTTGGCCCGCGTGATCCGCGCGGCGATCGTCGCCTTCGGCGTCAGGAAGGCGCGCGCGATCTCCTCGGTCGTCAGCCCGCCGATCACGCGCAGCGTCAGCGCGATCTGGCCTTCCCGCGACAACACCGGGTGGGTCGCGATGAAGACGAGTCGCAGCACGTCGTCGTCGATGCGGTCGGGATCCCATGACTCAAGGGAGTCCGGGCCCTGTGTCTCGAGCTCGTGGGCCAGCACCGCGTACTTCGTGTCGAGGCTCTCCCGGCGCCGCCAGTGGTCGATCGCCTTGCGCTTGGCCGCGGCGGTCAACCAGGCGCCCGCGTTGCGCGGCACCCCGCTCTCCGGCCACTGGGTCAGCGCATCGACGAGCGCTTCCTGCGCCAGATCCTCGGCGAGTCCGACATCGCCGACTGCCCTCGTCAGCGTCGCGACGATCTTGGCGGCCTCCATGCGCCACACGGCATCGACGGTTCGCTTGATTTCTGTCCCCGGCACGCACCTCATTGTGCCGGGGACCCGCAAAAGTTCCCGACACGCCGCGGAAATGGGGCCCATTGTCACTGTGCGCGCGGAAAGTGAAGGGTGATGACCCACCGGCTCGTGACCGCCTACCAGGAAGGCCGCAAGGCCTACCCGGCCACGATGGCGAACCCGTACGCGGGAATCGGCGATCGCCCTCTAGCGCGGATGTGGCGGCTGGGATGGCAACGGGCCGCCGACGACAGCCGCGTCATCCCCAGCGAAGAAGAGCGCATCGCTCGGCTGGCCGCCGAGATCGATGAACTCCTGGACTGACCGCCTCGGGGCTCTGCTCGCTCGGCAGGATCGAGTCATCCTCGGTATCGCCGGGCCGCCGGGTGCGGGCAAGTCCGCGGTGGCCGCGCAGATCGCGTCGACAGTTGATCACGCCGTGCATCTACCCATGGACGGCTTTCACCTCGCCGATGTGCAACTGCAGCGGCTGGGACTGCTCGACCGCAAGGGGGCGATCGATACGTTCGACGGCTACGGCTATCTCGCCCTCCTGCAA
>CAZOIX010000039.1:0-12588 GCA_964579685.1 uncultured Mycobacterium sp. | reverse complement strand
GACGGTCCGCCAGTCCTGAGCAACGGTGGACGTCTCGGCCGCCGGCGTCGCTCGATGCTGCGGCAACGCGAACAGCTGGGCGACGGTGAGAATCGCGAAGACGGCCGCCGCCGACGCGGCGACAACGCGGAAATCGAGAGCCAACAGTGCAAGTCCCACCAACGGCCCGGCCAGGATTCCCGCTTGATAGAAGATGTTGAAGATCGCGAACGCTTCGACTCGTCGTGGTCCTGAATCGGCGGCGAGATAGGCACGCACAGCAGGGTTGAACATGGCACCCGCGAAACCTGTTGCCGCGGAGGCGATCAGCACAGCGGGTAGCGAATCGGCGACCACCAGGAGGGCGAATCCGCCGGTGCGTAGTATGCACCCGGCGACGATAAGCGGCTTGAAACCGAGGCGGTCGGCAAGTGTGCCCCCGATGATGAACATTCCCTGCTGCGAGAAGTTTCGTACGCCTAGCACGAGTCCGATTGCCCACGCCGCAAGGCCCAACGGGCCGGCAAGGTATCCCGCGAGATAGGGCATCAGCATGTAGAAACCGAGGTTGATACCGAACTGGTTGATCATCAACATCCGGCTGGGCCAACCAAAGCTACGAAATTGTGCGGCGAAGCTCATCACGCGACCACCGCCGGATCGGCAATGGATGACGTACGCGTCCACGATGTGACCACGTGTCCTCGGGGGTCGGTGATCAGGTCTGGGTCCTGTGGCGGATTGTCGACGAACAGCCCGTGGCTGCGGCAGTAGTCGTCGCTGTAGATAGTGTCGAAGTAGCGTTGCGGCCCATCGGGAAAGACGGCCGCGATGGTTGCGTGTGGTGAATTCGTCCTCGCGACCCAACCGGCTACCAAAGCGACGGCGCCAACACTCCAGCCGCCTGTGGCGTAGTGGGTAGCAGCCAGCGTGCGGCATGCCCAGATTGCCTCCTGGGGAGCGACCCAGTGGACTTCGTTGAAGGCGGCGTAGTCCACGTTGCGAGGGTAAATGCTGGACCCCAGCCCTCGCATCAACCGGGACCGGGCAGGCTGACCGAAGATGGTCGAGCCCACGGTGTCCACGCCGATGAGCTCGAGACTGGGATTGGTCTCGCGTAGCACTCGCGCGATACCGGCCGAGTGGCCTCCGGTGCCGACAGAGCAGACGAGCATGTCGATCTGGCCTAGTTGCGCCGACAGCTCTTCTGCAAGGCCCCGATAGGCGTCAACGTTGTCGGGATTGTTGTATTGATCGGGGTACCACGCCTCTGGGTCTGCTTCCAGAATCTCCATCACCCGATCGCGTCGTGCCTGCTGCCACCCGCCGTTGGGATGTGGTTCGGCGACGACATCGACGTCAGCGCCGTAGGCCGTCAACATCCTGGAGATGATCGGCTCCAGTCCAGGATCGGTGACCAGAGTGACCGGATGGCCATAGACGGTGCCGGCCAAGGCCAGCCCCAGTCCCAAGGTCCCGCTTGTCGATTCGACGATTCGGCCGCCTGGCCGAAGTTCACCGCGAGCGCGGCCTCGTTCGACCATGTGTAGGGCGGGCCGATCCTTCATTCCGCCGGGATTGAAACCTTCGAGTTTGGCCCAGAACCCCCGACTGTCGTCGGTGAATGGTGCCGAGATCCTCAGGGTTGGCGTATTCCCGATCATCGTGCCGGGCTTGTCGAAGCGGCGCAGGCGGTGATGGTGGACGGCGGAGCGGTGTGGGGAGTGAACGGACAGAGCATGACTCATGAACGTGGGTCACTTTCGGTGATGCCACGACGTTCGTTGCCGCGGCGGCTGACATGGGTAGCGGTCACCGACTCGCGCTAAGGGGCGCGAATCTGGCGCTACCGAATCAGCGCCGCGCGATGCAGAGCCTGAGCAGCAGCTGCTGCCCGGCGACGAGATGGCCACCCCATCTCGGGGGCCCTCGGATCACACCGTATGTGCTCGTCGCGCAGCGCGCGCACGCCGCGCCGACGATGGCGACGAGGCCGATGGCCGCCAGCACGGTGGCCGTACGTGGCAGAGCCGCATCGGCGAACGCGTCCGGGGCCGCGGTGACTGAACCGTTCTGCACATGCGGGTGCTCGACGATTGCGGCGAAGTCATCGAAGATGCTCGAGGACAATGCGTGCGCACCATGATGCACCGGATGGTCATGCTCGGTGAGCTTCCATCCAGCGCCGGCAACAAGCACGACGAGCGCGACCAAGGCTGCGACGACGGCGTTGCGTCGCGCACTACCCGGAGCGTCGATGTCCCTCACAATGCACCCGACTGTAGCAGCGGATCCCGCTCAATCCGGGGACCCCTTGGTTCGACGCCATCTTGTAATCGTGCCGCGACGAACGCGTGTCGGCGACTTTCGCGATGCAGTGCCGAGTCGGCAGGTACACGAGTCCTATTGATCAGTAATGCTTTTGGGGAACGCCTTCAGCCGGCGCGCCCAACCATACACGCAGCTTATCTACGGTTTTAGTACGTAGATGAATGAATGCATCGTGACTCGACACCCCCTGAACACTGCCGCCGCCGCTTCTTGGGCTTTATCAAATCTTCATAGAACGACTAGCCGCTCCATACCGACGCTCGGGACGCTCGGAACTGCGGACTGCGCGGTGCTCCCGCATGTGAACGACGACGACAGGAATGACGTAGCGATGTTGACACGAACACTTCTCACGGCCGCGGCCGCTCTTGCGGCGCTCGTCGTAGCCGCCGGCTGTAGTAACAGCTCCGGCGGCGGGGCGCCTGAACAGTCCACGACGGCAGCAAGCCCAACAGCTCAGGCCTCCACCCCGGCCGGCGAGGCCCATAATCAGGCAGACGTCATGTTCGCCCAGCACATGATTCCGCATCATCAGCAGGCGATCGAGATGAGCGACATGGTTCTGGCAAAGCAGGGCATCGATCCGCAGGTCACCGAGCTGGCCAATCAGATCAAGGCTGAACAGGGTCCGGAGATCGAGGAAATGCAGGGATGGCTCGCGCAATGGGGTATCCCGCAGATGCCCATGTCGCCGGGCATGCCCGGCCACGGAAATATGCCGATGCCGTCCGGCGACATGCCTGGAAACGGCAGCACGCCTACCACGTCAGGGATGCCGGGCATGCCGGGTATGTCGGGTATGCCCGGAATGGCCGGCATGATGTCCGAGCAGGATATGGCGGCATTGCAGAATGCCGAGGGTGTTGAGGCCAGCAAGCTGTTCCTCACCCAGATGATCGTTCACCACGAGGGCGCAATCACCATGGCACAGAACGAAATCAAGGACGGTCAATATCCGGCCACCCTCGAACTTGCAAAGGTCATCGCGGTCGATCAGCAGAAGGAAATCGACACGATGAAGGGCATCCTCGCGACGCTGTAGGCCCTAGGCCCGCCGGGTCGGCAGCGTCACCGTGAACGTCGCGCCGGTCCCCGGGCCGCGGCTATGGGCGGTGATATGGCCCCCGTGTGCTTCCACCAGGGCCTTCGCGATCGCCAACCCGATTCCGGCACCGCCATGTGCGCGGGTCCGCGCGACATCGGCCCGGTAGAAGCGATCGAACAGGTGTGGCAGGTGCTCGGCGGCAACTCCCTCACCGTCGTCGGTCACCGTGATCGTCAGCGCGCCGTCCGCTGGGCCGGCCGCGATGATGACTCGACCACCGGGCGGCGTATGGCGTAAGGCGTTGTCGAGAAGGTTCGCCAGTACCTGTCCGAGTCGGTGCTGATCTCCCCATAGCGGCGGCAGATCGCCTTCGAGTCGGGATGTCAGTGTCACACCGCTGGCGGAGAAGCGGTCTGTCGCCGCAGTGATTGCTGTCTCGATCAGCGTGCCGGGCGCAAAGAACGTCGGCGCAATCGAGGCCTGGCTTTCTTCTGCCTGCGCGAGTGCAGCGACGTCGTCGGAAAACCGCACGAGTCTGCGGGTCTGATCGCGGAGCAGGGTAATCGTTTCGCGGTCAAGGCTTTTCACGCCGTCCTCGACAGCCTCCAGATACGCCTCCAGCACGGAGACGGGTGTTCGGATCTCATGCGCGAGATCTCCGAACAGCCGGCGCCGTGTCGCCTCCACCGATTCGAGCCGGCTTGCCATTTGATTGAAAGCATTGGCGAGGGCATCGAAGGAGTCGCCGAGCCGCGGCGGCGATACGCGGGAGTCGTAATGACCGTCTGCGACCGCGGCGGCCGCCGATGACACCTCGGCCACCGAGCGCTGCACTCGCCAGCTGAGATACCACGTCACCGCCAGCGCGGTAAGCGCCGACACCGCCAGTGCCACCGTGACCGATATGGCCGTGGCATAGGTGTAGGCCTCTTCGGCGTGCACCTGCTCACTCGACATCTCCGGCACCCCGGCGCGGTGCAGGTGTTCGCGAAACAGCGGTGGCCCGACGATGGCCGCCACGATCCATACCGAGGCCGCGCCCGCGATGAGCACCAGGGTCTGAGCCAACAGCAACCGCAGGCCGATACCCGCCTGACGAGACAGCCTCACTGGCCGGTTCCCATCCGATAACCCACGCCGCGCACGGTGATCACGTAGCGGGGTGCGGCGGGATCATCACCGAGCTTGCGGCGCAGATGACCGATGTGTACATCGACGAGGTGCTCGTTGCCGACCCACGACTCCACCCACACTGTGTCGAGAAGCTGCCGGCGACTCCACACGACACCTGGCCGTGCCGAAAGTGCTGCGAGCACGTCAAACTCCGTGCGGGTCAACGTGATCAGCTGATCGTCAATGGAGACTTCTCGGGCGGCCACGTCGATCCGTAACGGGCCGAAGACTCGTGGCGGCGGTTGATCCACGGCGGCGTCCGCCTCGGTCGGTGGGGACACCGTACGCGGTCTGCGTAACATCGCCCGGATTCGCGCCACGAGTTCGCGTGGGCTGAATGGCTTGGACACATAATCGTCAGCGCCGACCGCCAAGCCGATGACGGTGTCCATCTCGGTGTCGCGCGCGGTCAGCATGACCACATAGGCATCAGAGAACGTCCGCAGCTGCCGGCAAACCTCAAGTCCGTCGATACCCGGCAGTGCCAGGTCGAGCACGACGACGTCGGGGTCGAACTCACAGGCCATCGCCACGGCATCGTGGCCGTTGTGCGCGACGCTGACCTCGAAGTGTTCTCGCTCGAGATAGCTCGCAACGACACCGGCCAGGGGTACCTCGTCGTCGACGACCAATGCCCGATACCCGGCCACGTGGCGATCCGGATTCCGCTTCATACCCCTTATCGTGCCCTGCGGTGAGCCCACCAAAGGCCATCCTGGCGCCCACCGACGGCTCTGAGCGAATCTTCACAGGATCGCGCCTAGTGGAGGTGGGCATCAACGTAGCTACGTAGTAGATGCGTAGAATAGCCGGACGCGACTTGGTGAAGGGACGGCTTTCATGCACGGCACGCTTCGGTGGGCCTGGGTAGTGGCGACGACGATCGCGGTACTGATTGGGGCAACTCCCACCATCGGCGCGGATGCTGCCGGATTCGCGGGGGAGGGCAACCCCGTCACCAGGATGAGTCCAGGACCCGGAGACGTGGTGGGCGTTGCGCACCCGGTGCTGGTGCAGTTCGCATCGCCGGTGACCGATCGAATCGCGGTCGAGCGCAGCATCACGGTGAGCACCTCTCTGCCGATAGCAGGGCGCGCCAGATGGATCGCGGACACGCTCCTGGAGTGGACCCCCGACGGATTGTGGCCTGCTTATTCGACGGTCACCGTGCGAATCGGCCCGAAGAATAACCACTTCACCACCGGGCCGGCGGTAGTAAGTGTCGCCGACATCTCCGACCACACATTCACGGTGAGTATTGATGACCAAGTGGTACGGGAGATGCCCGCATCGATGGGTAAGCCGGCCTTCCCAACCCCTGTGGGCACCTTTAGCGTGTTAGAGAAGCAACGCAACGTCGTCTTCGACTCACGCACCATCGGCATCCCGTTGGAGGATCCCGAGGGATACCTGATTGACGGCGAGTTCGGTGTGCGAGTGACGTGGGGTGGTGTCTACGTCCATTCGGCACCGTGGTCGGTCGGATCGCAGGGCTCGGCCAACGTCAGCCATGGCTGCATCAACCTCAGCCCGGCGAACGCTGAGTGGTACTTCGACACCGTGCGGGTTGGCGACCCGGTGGTCGTCAGGAGTTAGGTCGCGGCCGAGCGCGAGGTAGGGTCTGCAGCAACGAACCTGGAGGACTTAACCGTGCGGGTGCGAGGTTTCGGCGAACTGGAAGCGGTCGTCATGGATCGTGTCTGGAACCGTGACCCGGAGTCGGTCACTGTCCGAGAGATCTTCGAGGAACTCGCGGATGAGCGTCACATCGCCTACACCACCGTGATGTCGACCATGGATAACCTGTACAACAAGGGCTGGCTCGAGCGAGAACGCGACGGCAGAGCCTATCGGTATTGGGCCACACTGACGCGTGAGCAACACACAGCCCGGCTCATGCACGAAGCACTTGACGGTGGTGGGCGTTCAGATCTGGTGCTGAGCTACTTCGTCGAGCAGATCGGACCAAAGGAGTCTGAGCGGCTGAGGGATTCGTTACGCCGACTGGCGCGACGGTCGAGCAAGGCGAAACCGCGGTGACCAGCGCGGTGTGCTTGCTGCTCTACAGCATCGTCGTGGTTGTGCTTGGGCCCCGGCTGTTGAGTTCACTGACGAAAGACGGGCGTGCTCCCCGCCTCGGGGTGGCAACATGGTTGATCGCGATCGGCAGTGTCCTGTTGACCTGGATGACGGTCGCAATCCTCGTGGTGTCCGACGTCATCGCGCATTGGCGCAAGGGGGACTCGTTCGTCGCGGCGTGCTTTCAGCTGCTGTGCGACATGGCGGCTGGTAAAGCGGGCACCCTGCCCCAATCGATACTGATTGGGGGAACGGCCGCCGTCCTGGGCTTCGCTGGGGTCATGGCCGTCCGGCTGGCGCGCACCCTACGTCGGCTACGGGCCCAAGCGCTGGGGCACGCGCAATCTGTCCGATTGGTAGGCCTCCCGACCGCCGAACGCGACGTTTACGTCATGGATTCCGGCGAGCGTACTGCCTATTGCGTCTCCGGGAAGCCGCCGGCGATCGTGGTCACCAGCGCCGCTGTCGCCGCACTCGATGATCGGGAACTGGGAGCGGTTCTCGCCCACGAGCGAGCGCATGTGGATGGACACCATCTGAGGATCGTTACGACGTTGCGCGGCCTGGCTTTGGTTTTTCCCTGGCTTGATCTGATGACGCGCGGGTCGGCAGAGGTGTCGAGGTTGTTGGAACTGTGCGCGGATGACGCCGCCGCACGTCGGTATGGACACCACGTGCTACTCACAGGCCTGATGGCCCTTGCCGGCGGTTCGCCCGCGGCCGCATTGGGTGCAGCCGACATCGCGGTGCTGAATCGTGCCCGCCGGTTGGCTGATCCGCCCGCCTACCGTGCGCGATTTGGCGCGCTGGCTGCGCTTGCCGGCGCGTCAACCGTTATTGCCTGCGCTCCAGTCGCCACCCTTGTGCTGGGCGTATCCGGCGTGCTGATGTGCGGCTGATCAAGAGGATTAGCCGGTGTTACCCACCATGGTCATGGTCGCCGTGCGCGTCGTGTAGAGGCTGCGCTGGAGGGGTCGGAACGCCGACATGCGGCGGTATGGCTGGTGTGCCCAACGGCTCGACAACCGAGGGCGATGGAACAGCTTCTGGATGGTGTCCGTGATGGTCTCCATGCTCGGCGGTGACCGATCCATGGTGACCGGCTTCGGCAGCTCCCGCCGGATGCTGGCCGTGCCGTAAACCCGACGCCACTCCTGCTACGGACGCCAGAGAGACGACACCCACCGCACCCAAAAGAACTGCGGCGCTGGCGAAGCCGGGTATGCGCTCGCCTTGAAGGCCCCGGTACCAGACCCAGCCGGCGCCCATCACGACGTAGATCTGGAGCAGCAGGGCGCACAGGTCGGCGGCCTGGACAAGTTCGGCTTCTCCGGCGTGGGGGCCGAACGGCGCTCCAGCGGTTCGAGAGAGCGCCCACATCGTGACGGTCCCGACATTGAATATGATGCCTGCGGCGAGCACCGGCCGCGTGGTTCGCACAAGCACCACGCGCGCCCACATCAGCTGGAACAGTGCTATCGAAGCGAAGAACAAACCTGCTGGCATCCACTCTTGCCAATGGGTCGGCATGACAGCGAAGTGGATGCACGCTGCGCCGAACGAGGCTAGCGACGCGAGACGAGCCGCCAGTCGGCTGTCGGTCTTCGGCGCTGCCTTGATTGCCACTCGTCCGATGATGGCAGCACGGACCCTTGCCTGCCACGGTGCGACATCACATCTCAACCTGACCGAGATTTCTCCGTTGTCAGCGTCGGTCGAAAATCGAAGTGTCGCATTGCGGCTCGAAGCCAATGTGCCGGCACGCGCCAGAAACGAGTGGTCACGAGTCGGACGGTTTACCGATCCGACCGCCGCGGCGGCTGGTCCGGTCGAGTCTGGTCGAGTGCCGGTCGTTCGGGCAGTGCCTTATGGATGATCTGATCTCCGCCTCGCCGCCGGGCATCCTGCATGGAAGCGATTGCGTGTTCGGTCAATTCGTCCAGCAGCGGATGGAGAGGTTGGGCGCTCAATCCGTTGAGCGGGATGGTCACCACGCCGATGCTCACGCTCGTACGGGGTGGAGTCCGCTTGATCGAGGTCCGGATCCGTTCGGCCAACGGCTGCCAGTCGGTGGCATTCCCGGTGTCGACGACGGCGAACTCGCCGTCACTGATGTGGCCCAATACGGCGCCTGTCCGTGTCGTCTCGCGGAGAATCTGCCCGGCGGAAACCTGTGCTCGGTCGCTGGCCGCGCGGCCCTGCGTTTCGAGAGCCGAAAAGTTGTCCAGGCCAACCACGATGAGCAGTAAGGTCCTGTCGTTCCAGCGGTCGCGCGATCCCATGACGGTGCTGGTTTCTGCGTAGAAAGCGTGGCGGTTCAGCAGGCCGGTCAGTGGTTCGATGTCGGCCTGGCGCACGTCGATCCTCAACAGTTGGACCAGGGCTTGGCACAGCAGCCCGACCGGCATGACGATCACCGGAACCGACGCCGTCAGGCAGACGGCCCAGATCAGATCCCCTGCCAGCCCCAGCCTCACCAGCAGAATTCCGACGGTGACGGTGACGAGGGCGATCAACGGGAACAGGTACCGCGAGGTGTGGAAGAAGACGGCGTAGCCGCACAACGCGCCGAACGACATGCTGGCCACGAAGCCACTGACCGGATTCGACTGCGTCAACGCTGCGATCACGACACAACCGGACATCGTCGCGAGGTAGGTCAGGGACTGGGTTCGTGTTGGCCAGCGACTCCGCAGCCAGCCAAGCGCTGCCAATCCCGTGATGACGATTCCGGCTGCGGCGACACTTCGATTGATCGTTCCGCTCGGGCCCGCGGGACTCCACATCATGATGAATGCCAGGGACCCAAATCCCGCGGTGGCGGCCGAGAAGCGTCGACGTGCCAGTCGTTGTCCGCCGCGAGCGGCGATGACGGCCGTCATCCAGTAGTAGTGGTCAGGTTCCTGGCGCCAGCGGCGAAATGTTCGTATCACTCGTTGGTGCCCTTCGCCACGGTTGTCTGCCTATGCGCGTTCGGTCTACAACCCAGAGCAAATCGAAGAATGATCTTGATAGGCACCGTTGGCTAGCGTCATATGGGCGACGATACGCGAACAGCAAACACGATGTCGGCATCCTCATCGGATCGCGGCCCGCCAGTCGCGTTCGACCGCAACGTCATCCGTGCGCGTCGTGTACCGCCAGGACGGGCCACCGGTCGGGCACCCCTTTGAGTTCGTAACTGCCGCGTTCGTCGAACGCCAGGCCGGATCCCAGCACCAGCGGGGGGACCGCGCCCGAGACCAGGACCTCATCGGGTGCGGCGATGCCCATGATGCGTGCCGCGATATGCACGGCGATGCCGTGGACATCGTCGTCGCCGATCTCGACCTCACCCGTGTGCAGGCCGGCACGAATATGCAGTCCGAATTTGCCGACCGCATCGCGGATCGCACACGCGCAGTTGATCGCCCGTGCCGGACCGTCGAAGGTCGCAAGCGCTCCGTCGCCGGTGAACTTGACGACCTTGCCCCGCGCATCGATGGCTTCCCGCTCGACCGCCCGGTTGTGTGCGGCGAGGATCGAACCCCATGCGTGATCGCCGAGAGCCGTTGCGCGCTCGGTCGATCCGACGATGTCGGTGAACAGCACCGTCGACAGCACACGATTGGTCGGCCTGGACCGTCGACCCCCGGTGAGGAACGCTCCTATTTCGTCGAGCACCCGCTCGGAGTCACCCGCGAACCATTCATGGTCGTTGCCGTCGAGCGCCACCCGTCGCGCATTGGGAATCCGGTCCGCCACGTACTTGGCGTGGCCGGCGACGACGAAGCGGTCGTCTCGCCGATGCAGAACCAGTGTCGGTGCCTGGATGCTCTCCAGCACCGGCCGCATATCGGTGTGCTGGAACAGATCACTGACGGCCTTGAAGTATCCGCGCCCGCCCGCCAGCCGTTCGCCGCGTCCATACCAGCGTCGTTTCGCCGCATCCTTGCGCCAACTCGGCGCCAGCACCTCGATCGCCGCACCGCTTCCGGCCGTGTGGCCGACGAGGTCGGACAACCTGTCCAACGCTTGTTCGGGAATAGCGAACGGCTGATCCGGTGTGCGCAGGAAGTACGCGTAGGGACTCCACAGCACGAGTGATCGCACCCGTTCGGGGTGCGTCGCCGCCAAAAGCATTGCAGGAAGCGCCGATCCCGCCATTCCGAAGATCGATGCGCGCTCCGAGCCTGCCGCGTCGAGCACCGCGATGAGTCCGTCCGTCCACCCCTGCATCGCCGGACGCTCGTAGATCGGCACCGCATCCGAGCTACCAACGCCCAGTAGGTCGGTCAGGATCAACCGACCGAACGAGCCGAGGCGACGCAGATGGTCGGCCACGGTGTAGTCGTCCCAAATCAGGTCGATGGGAAACCTGGGGGTGGGCACGAACAACAGATCGGGTCCCGCGTTGTCCACGACCTGATACGCGAGGTGGGCGTCAGCATCTCGCGCGTAGACGGTTTCGGGGATGGCCGCCATGTCAAGATCATGACAGCCAATCCGCGAAAACGCCTCTTAACGGCACATGCCCGTCACGTGGATCTACAGTTAACGGCGTCACGTCCGGCGACAAGGGCAGGGAGCGCGCGGTGCAAAAACGGCAGCGATTCGGCGTGTCCAAAGTGCTGGACGGCTTCCTGGATTCCCCGCTCTCGGGCATCGCGCCGTGGATTCTGTTGTCGGTGGTGGGTAGCCCTGGTCACTACGTGGCCGCCATCGCGATCGCGTTCGGATTTTCCGTCCTCGTCTTGTGGGCGGGCCACCGGCGCGGAGACAGCCTGCACTCGCTGACCGTGTTCGGCGTGGTCTTTTTCGGGGCACTGTTGCTGATCAGAGTCCTGCTCGGCGTCGGCGTCGAGGACTGGCTCAGCACCTGGACGGGCGAGATGTCGAACGTCGCGCTCACCGTGTTCGCGGTGTCCACGCTCGTGGTGCGACGGCCGTTCACCCTGTCGTACGCGCGAGACATGACACCCGAGGAGTATTGGGGCACACCGGTATTTCTCCGGATCAACTACGTCATCACAGCGGTATGGGCCGCCGCGTTTGCCTTCTGCGCCGCATTCGGTTTCATCGGAATCGCATTCCTGCACGACTCGGACAACTTCTGGACCGGGTGGATACTTCAGCTGGGAGCGACGTTCTTCGCGGTGGCCTTCACCGACGTGTACCCCGATTACGTGGGCGCCAAGGCGGACAGGGAAGCGGGGGAGTCGACCGAGGACCTGCCGTCGCTGCTTCCTGTCGTGGACTGGATACCGATGTACGTTCTCATCGTCGGTGTCATCGGTTGGGTCATCGACGCGATTCCCGACTGGCTTGCGATCACGATGATCGCCGCCGGCGCAATAGGTTCGGCGGTCGTGCGACGCTTCGCCCCGGCCGGCGACGGCAAGACCTAGCTGCTATTGCGGATGGCCGGCCAGATACGTTTCGACCGGGATCGGTGTCGTCGACATGTAACCGATGGGCAGCAGTACGTCGCCCGCGGTGGTGCGGTAGTAGACATCCCACCGGTAGTAGCCGGCGAACGCAGCGGGATCTGCAGCCAGCACCGCGGCGTAGTCATTGACCGCACGCACGTACCGGTCGGAGTGGTTGTACCGAAAGATGGCGTTATCGCGATTGTTGGCAAAGTCATTCGCCGCGAGATAGCGGCCTGCGGCCATGATGCTGTCCCGCAGCGAGTGGATGTCGCCGCCGTCGCCGTAGGCCTCGAATGTGGCGGGCAGGAATTGCATCGGGCCCTGCGCGCCGGCCGTGCTGGTGCCCTCGATGCTGCCGAAGCGGGTCTCGATGAAATGGATGGCGGCCAGGTAGTTCCATGGCACGCCGGTGGCCGCCTCCGCTTCGCGGTAGTGCGCCAACAACGCATCCGCCGGAGCCGGTGGAACGATCCGCCATGCGGGAACTGTGTCCTTCACTTCCGTCATCGGATACAGCTGGCGTCGGGCGTCGACGTTGAGGTCGTAGGTCGCCGTGAGCCAGGGCGGAAT
>CAZOIX010000038.1:6402-12613 GCA_964579685.1 uncultured Mycobacterium sp. | reverse complement strand
GAAGGCGAAGGTCACCCGCTCGTTCACCGACGATTCGGCCACCGACCTGCGCAGCCGGGATGGTCGCTCCGGCCTGGTTCTCGTGCACATCGGCGGCACCGCGGACGAGGCCGCCGACACTGCGAAGCGGTTGATCGCCGGACTCCCCACCGACCCGAACGTCGATGTCCGTGCCGGCGGCACTCTCGGTGTCCAGCAAGAGATCCGGTCCAAGGTCAAAGAAGACATCAAGGTCAGCGAAAGTATCGCGTTACCGGTTTCGCTGGCCGTGCTCGTCATCGTGTTCGGCGGGCTCGTCGCCGCGTTCCTGCCCATCACCGTCGGTATCACCTCGATCGTCACCACGCTGCTCGTGCTCGTCGTGATGACCAGGGTCACCGAGGTCTCGACGCACGCGCTCACCGTCGCCACCGCATTCGGCCTCGGCTTGTCCATCGACTTCGGCCTGCTGATGGTGTCGCGCTTCCGCGAAGAACGCGACAACGGCAAGGCCCATCAGGCCGCGATCATCGCCACGGTGGCCACCGCCGGTCGCACGATCATCTTCAGCGCGGCGACGGTCACCCTGGCCATGCTGTCGCTGCTGGTGTTCCCGACCTACTTTCTGCGGTCGGTCGGTATTGCCGCCAGCGCGACCGTCGTCCTGTCGGCGTTGAGCGCGATCGTCGTGCTCCCGGCGATGCTGGCGATGCTGGGGAACCGCATCGACTCCCTGGCGATCATCCGCCGCAAGACGCCGTTGTCCGCCGATTCCGCGTTCTGGCGGCGGTTCGCCGAAGCCGTGATCCGTCGCCCGCTGTTGTATGCGCTACCCGTGGTCGTGGTGCTGATCGGGCTCGGTGTTCCGTTCCTGAAGGTGCAATTCACCAACCCCGACGAGCGCGCGCTGCCCACCGACTCGAATGCGCGCCTGGTGGCCGAGTCGCTGCAGCGGGACTTTCCGCTGGACCCCTCACAAGCGATCACCCTGGTGACCCGGAACAACGCCGGCGCCCTGGAAACGCTTGCCGCCGAGGTGTCCCAGATGAAGGACGTGGTCCTCGTCAACGGTTCCATCGGCAAGTTCGAACGTGGTGCGCGCGTCGGTCAGGCCCCGCCCAGTGAGGGCGATGGAGCCGCGTACGCGTTGGCATACCTTGCGGTGGACGCCGATTCGGAATCCGCCGAACACCTCGTGCGCGATATCCGCGCGAAGATCACCGACACGCAGGTCGAGGTCGGCGGCCTGACAGCCACGCTCATCGACAGCCGCGACGCCATCGCCGAGCGGCTGCCGTGGGCGATCGGATTGATCGCGGTCTTCACGTTCATCCTGCTGTTCCTGTTCACCGGCAGCGTTGTCGTGCCGGTGAAGGCGCTGCTGCTGAATCTGCTGGTGTTGTCCGGCGTCCTCGGCGTGATGGTGTGGATCTTCCAGGAAGGGCACCTGGCATCGCTGCTCGGCTTCACCCCGGCGCCGCTGAATCTGTCGATGGTCGTTCTGCTCTGCGCCATTGCATTCAGCCTGTCCGTCGACTACGAGATTTTCCTGCTCAGCCGCATCAAGGAAGCACGAGACTCGGGGATGTCCAACGACGACGCCATCGTGGTGGGACTCGGCCGCGTCGGCAGGATCGTCACCAGTGCTGCACTTCTGCTCACCATCACGCTGGTCTCGTTCGCCAACGGAATGTCGTTCATGAAGATGTTCGGGATCGGCACAGCGCTGGCGGTCGTGATCGACGCGACGATCATCCGCGGCGTCGTCGTGCCGGCATTCCTGCGTGTCGCGGGCGAACTCAACTGGTGGGCGCCGAAACCGTTGCGGTGGCTGCACTCCCGTATCGGCATCAGCGAGGCACTGTCGTTCGCCGTTGACGAAGTGACGGCGCATGTTCCGCGCATCGCTGCCGCGCGGATAGACCTTGCCCGCCGGGTGGAAATAGTCACCGGTCGTCACCTCGTGGCGAACGTGAACGGCGCCGTCATCGTGGTCGCCAACCGCAACTCGCTGACGCAGCAGGCCATGGCCGCGGCGCAGATGTCGCACCTCATCGAGATCCTGCGGCGCAGCGAACCCGAGATGTTGTCCTACGCGTTCTCACAACTCGCGAAGAGCGCCACCTGGAGCCACGACCTCGTGGAGGTCGGCATCGTCATGCCCACGTCCACGGGCCTGGAGGTCTTCCTGTGCGGCGGGGTGACCGTGGCACTCGACGACGGCACCGGCGTCACGCTGATCGAGGGACGGAACCGTTGTGTGCACCAATCCGTGCAGACCCCCGGCGTCGCCGCGGTGGTCACCGTCGACGAGCTCGGCAAGCGGCCCGCCGTCGCCCCACCACACCGCAACGGCGCCTTTGTGTTTGGCGAAACACCGGTTCACGGGCAGGGGGCGGTCGTGTGGTCCATGGAGAGCGAGTCGGTGGCCGGCCAGTCCCTTTCAAGCGCGAAAACGCTCGCGATCGCGCTGCCGAAGCGGTGGGTCGTCCTCGACGACGACTCCCGAATCGAGATCGACCGCGACTGTGTGATCGGCCGTGACCCGCAGAACTCGCATGCGGCGCACAATGGCCTTCGCCCGCTGCGCATCGACGACAGTTCGGGACTGATGGCGCGGGCCCACATTGAGATTCGGCTCGTCGGAGGTGAGTTGGTCGTCGTCGACCGGAATTCGACCAACGGCGTGCTGATGCGGCAACCGGGACAGCAGGTCTGGACGCGGCTCACGCCGTGGCAGCCGGCGGCCTTCAGGGCCGGCGCGTCGATCCAGGTCGGCGGGCGCACACTTCATGTCCAGTCGCATACCGCGGCTCCGCAGACCCGCGAGCGCTCCTATGCGCACGCGGCGTCGGTCTAGCATCCCCGCTTGAGTCCTACGTCCACAGATCCGCGGACGCGGCGATTAGTTTCACCCCGGCTTGCAGTCTGTATCTCCGACGCCATCAAACCGCACGTCAGGAGCGCATCATGACTGTCACCTACACCTTCGATGTCTTTTCCAGCCTCGACGGATTCGGTGGCGTCAGCGGCGGGGACTGGGATGGCTACTGGGGCAAGCAGGGCCCCGAACTGCTCGACCGTCGCCTCGCGCTGTACAACGAGAATCAGCGAATGGTGTTTGGCACCAACACTTATCGGCTATTCGCACAGATGATCGCCGAGAGCACCGACGACTCTGACGTGCGTGACCCATGGGTCACCCGTATGAGGCACCTACCGGCGACGGTGGTATCGACCACCCTGAACGAACCTCTCGACTGGCCTGATGCGACGGTCGTGAGCGGTGATGCGGTCGACGTCGTGACACGACTCAAGAAGGAGTCTGACGTGCCCCTGCGCTCACACGGCAGCCTGGCCATGAACCGTGCGCTGATGGAGGCCGGTCTGGTCGACCTCATCCAGGTGACGCTCTTCCCTGTGGTCACCGGTCAGACTGGTGATGACCCGATCTTCCAGGGCGCGGCCGACTTCGACCTCGAGCTGATCGAGAGCCGAACGCTCGACGGCGATATCCAGGAACTCGTGTACCGACCTACCCTGCACGCTTGAGTCGCGACAGCGCACAGCGGCCGGGGCTGAGGCCGCCCGGCCGCTGTGCTTGGGAGACGCGTCAGTAGTCGGCTGCCGCCTTTCCTACGACGCTGTCGAGCTCTTCGGCGAGCAGAAACCGCTCGGCCACAAGCGATTCAGCCGCCGCGCGGGCCGCGGCAACATAGTCCTCGCGGGACGGATACCGCTCCGTGACCGACGGCCGTCCCGGCGGGAACGCCAGCTTGCTGCCGACCCGCTCGTAGAGAACGTCGGGCAGCTCGTCAATGTGTCGCCGGGGATTCCAGCCGGTATAGGTCGCCAACGGTGCGGCCACGGCGGGCAACCGGATGCCGGCCACCTCGTTCCCGTCGTCGTCGACCGCCGACACCAGATCGACGAACGGTTCACCCAGCCTGATCGGCCAGCGGCCGACGCCGCGCTCCGCGTCCGGGCCGAGGTCGATGTGCCGCGCAAGTGGAAGCGCCGACGGATCCGGGGCGGTCGTGTGGCTGAAGACCGATAGCACTTCCTTGCGGGCCACCGCTGTGCCGTCACTGGTGCGCGGCACCTTGCTGTCGGGGGGTTCGACACCCTGGCAGACCCACTCCTCCAGCGCGACGAACAGCGCCCGGTTCACGGGCGTGACATCCAGTCGGTGCGCCGGATTGGCGGTAGGCAACGAATCCTTGAGCTTGCTGCTGCCGAAGTGGTCGGTGCCGGCGAGCAGGTACGTGCGGACATCGGGATCCTCGGGCAGGTCCGCTCCGGTGCGCGGGTCGACGTGCAGCAGGGCCCCGCCACTGACCCAGTATTCGGTCGCGCTGTTGATGAAGATGGTCTTCGGCACGCCACCCGATTGGCGTTGCCGCGCAAGCAGTTCGGCGGGCGCAAAGGGTGCCATGTTCCCGAAGCCGTTGACCTGAGCCATCGACGGCTGGGCATAGCGGTGATTGAACTCTCCGGTGGTCGCGCTGGCGAACTCGCTGAACACGCCGTCGAAGACCGTCATGCCTGCCTCGTCAACGTTGAGTCCATCGGCAAGGAATTGACGTAAGAGCCGACCCGCCTGGGAGACGCCGTATGCGAAGGCGTGGTCGATGCCACCGCCGTTGCGTAGGTGCGACACGATGTCGCGAATGGCCAGCAAGCCGCAGCCGGCGATCGGGGCCCTCGACGTCCGGTACACCAGCTCGTACCAGTGGAAGGCCTTGAAGCCACCGTCGATGCTCAGATGCGTCTCGTCGGTGAATCGCCAACTCTTCCTTGGGATCGTGGTGGGTTCGGCGTCCGGTGAGGTACGCACATTCAGGACCGCCTCGGGATCGTCGACATCGACCGTGGGGTAATCGGTGAAGGTGAACAACGCGTCGGCGCCGGCGGGCAGCGCGTCGATCTCGGGCACCGTGAAGCTCAGCGGGTGCTCCGCACCGGCGCTGTCGGATCGCCACTCCAGACGCATGAACCCCGGGGGCACGTCGGCCGCAGGTGCGGACATACCCAGGACGGCCGGTCCCCGTTGGACGTCCCACTGCCAACCGCAGGACGCGATCGTGTACCCACGGTCCAGCAGAAAGCCGTTCTTCAGCCATGGCGCGTAGGTGGGCATGCCGCGGTTGGGCACGACGAAAAGGAGCTTGCCGTTGCCACCGTCGACGGGGCGGAGAAGCTTCAGATCGGCGTCGAAGCGCACCAATGCGTCGGTGTCGCGGGGGGCGAGCTCCAGATCGACGATGCGTGCGTTCGCCAGCAACTCGGGGTCCACGGCGAAGGCGACGGTCGCCTCGACCCACTCGTAGCGACTGTCGGAATGGGGGTAAACCGCGTTCACGTGAACTGACTCGACGGCCATCTTCACTCCTTCGGTTTCGTTGGTTGCCAGATAGAAATCTGAGCTCAGGGACTTGGAGGTTTCTAAACGGTGATCAGGCGACGGCCCGGAAGCGCTGCGCCTTGCGCCCCGAGGCGTCGATGAACTCGCTCAAGACGGCGATCACCGTGTCGGGGCACTCGACTTGGGGTTGATGGCCCGCACCGGGGATGAGGTGCAGCACGCTGCCGGGAAGTGCGTGGTGGGCCGAATGCGCGTGGGACGGCGGGATGCAGCGGTCCTCTTCGCCGAAGATGATCAGGGTCGGAAGATCGGTGCGCAGTCGATCCAGGGCGCAGACAGCTTGACCACGGTGGTCGACGACGGAGCGCAGCGTCCGCAGGAAGGCTGCCCTGTTCTGCCGGTTCGACAACGAGGCCTGGGCCCGCAGCGTCTCGCTGTACCTGGTGGCTTCGCGGCCTGAGGCCAATGCGCGCTTACGCAGGGCGGCGCCGACCATCAGCGCGGGCCGGGACCCGATCAGCGGCAACACGAGTTCGGCACCGGGCAGCGACAACATCCGCAGCAGCCGACCCAGATCCGGGCCGAGACCGCCGCTGCTGATCAGCACCAGCCGACGGCAGTATTCCTTGTGCTGATGGGCGAACTGCAGGGCCACCCCTCCTCCGAATGAGTGGCCCACCACCGTCGCCTCGCGGACGTCCAAGGCCTCGAGGAAGTCACGAAGCCATACCGCGAACGCACCCAGCGAGTAGTCGCCCCGTGGCTTGTCGGACTGTCCGTGGCCGAGGAGATCGACCGCGATGACGCGATACCGCCTCGACAGTTTGTGCACCATCTCGCGCCAGCAGTCCGAACTACCGCCGATGC
>CAZOIX010000038.1:1605-6392 GCA_964579685.1 uncultured Mycobacterium sp. | reverse complement strand
CCCTCGTCCAGGTACGCCACCCGGTTGCCGTGCAAGGTCAGCGTCTTCAGTTGCGTTGCCGAGTCACTGACTGCCCGCATTGGTCTCCTCCTTTCGTGGCTGAAGGGGACTTTGCGCAGCGCGACTTGGAAATTTCTTAACGGGTCGTCAGAGCTGGCGAAACGGCGTCGTCGCACGCCAGGTTTCGCCGTTGTCGACCCGCATCGCCCTTATCCGCGTTAAGAACACAAGGTGACAACGGCACCCGAGGCATTCACCACCGCCGGCGACAGCGGCATTCGGATCGTCGGCGACCGCATCGGTGATCCCGTAGCGCCGGCCGTGGTGTTCCTGCATGGTGGCGGTCAGACCCGCCGGTCCTGGGGCCGCGCTGCCGCCGCCGTGGCCGAGCGGGGATGGCAGGCGATCACGCTCGACTTCCGTGGCCATGGCGAATCCGACTGGTCCACCGACGGGGATTATCGCGTCACGTCTTTCGCACGGGATGTGCTCGAGGTGCTGCGTGCTCTTCCGCCCAAGCCGGTGCTGGTCGGTGCCTCGCTCGGCGGTTTCACCTCGATGCTTCTCGCGGGCGAACTCGCGCCGGGAACTGCGCGCGCCGTCGTGCTCGTCGACATCGTGCCGGATATGGATCAGTCGGGCGCTTCGCGAATCCACAACTTCATGAACGACCGGATGCAGTCCGGATTCGATTCACTGGACGAAGTTGCCGACATGATCCAGGAGTACAACCCGCACCGTCCGCGGCCCACCGATCTGGATGGTCTTCGGGCCAACCTGCGCCACCGAGGCGGTCGCTGGTACTGGCATTGGGATCCCAAGTTCATCGACGGCACGTCGGCACTTCCGCCTATCGAGGTGACCGAGGTGGACCGCATGCACACCGCCGTCCAGACCATCCTCGACAGCGGTGTACCGATGCTGCTGGTGCGGGGCCAGATGAGCGATCTGGTCACCCAGGAACGAGCCGACGAGTTCCTGGCCCGATTTCCCGAGATCGACTTTGTCGACGTGGGCGGCGCAGGACACATGGTCGCCGGAGACCGCAACGACGCCTTCGCAGGAGCCGTCGTGGACTTTCTGCGCCGGCACGCCGTGAAGCGGTGACGGCTCAGGCCGGCTGGTGTTGGTCGCGGTCGCCGAAAACGGCCCGCATCCGGCGCTTCGACGCAGGTGTCTGCGGAACCTGGGGCCACCAGAACCAGCGCCCCATGAGCGCGGCGATCGACGGCGTCATGAACGACCGCACGATCAGGGTGTCGAACAGCAGTCCCAACGCGATCGTGCTGCCGACCTGCGCGATGCTCAACAGGTCACCGAACACGAAGGACGCCATCGTGGCGGCGAAGACCAGGCCGGCCGACGTGACCACCGAACCGGATCCCGCCATCGCCCGGATGATGGCCGTCTTCAGCCCGTGGTGGAGTTCCTCCTTGAACCGGGACACCAGCAGCAGGTTGTAGTCGGAACCGACTGCGAGCAGAAGGATCACCGACATCACGATGACGATCCAGTGCAGTCGAATGCCGAGGAGATACTGCCAGACCAGCACTGACAGCCCGAATGACGTGCCGAGCGACAACAGAACCGTGCCCACGATCACCGCCGAGGCCACGACGCTGCGCGTGATGAGCAGCATGATGATGAAAATCAGTGCCGCAGCCGACATCCCGGCGATCAACAGATCGTAGTTCGACCCGTCCCGCATGTCTTTGTAGGTCGCCGCCGTGCCGCCCAGGAAGATGGTGGAGCCCTCCAGCGGGGTGCCCTTGATGGCCTCCTTGGCCGCCTGCTTGATCGCGTTGATCCGCGAAATGCCCTCGGGAGTAGCCGGATCGCCGTCGTGTTCGATGATGAAGCGCACCGACTTGCCATCGGGCGAGACGAAGTTCTTGATGCCGCGTTTGAAGTCCTCGTTGTCAAAGACCTCGGGCGGAAGGTAGAACGAGTCGTCGTTCATCGAGTCGTCGAACGCATCGCCCATCGCAGACGAATTCTCTTGCTGCGCCGCCATCTGATCCTGCAAGCCCTTCTGGCTGGCATACATGGTCAGCATCATCGTCTTCATCGTCTTCATGGTCTGGATCTGCGTCGGCATCAGCGCAACCAGTTGGGGCATCAGCGAATCGAGATGTTCCAGATCGGGCAACAACTCCTGGATGTCGGAGGTCATGATGTCGACGCCGTCGAGGGTGTCGAAGATCGAGCGGAGCGACCAGCAGACCGGGATGTTGTAGCAGTGCGGCTCCCAGTAGAGGTAATTGCGCATGGGTCGGAAGAAGTCGTCGAAATTGGCGATGTCGTCCCGTAATTCGGCGACGTCGACGGTCATGTTCCTGGTCTTACCAACCATGCTGTGGGTGACAGCGGCCATCTGTTCGGTCAGGCTCGACATCTGCGTCAACGTGTCGATTGTCGTTTGCATCTCGTCGGCCTGAACCAGCATGTCGGCCATCCGGTCCTGGTTGTACTTCTGGTTCAGCTGATTCGTGGTGCCCTGCATGCTGAGCAGAAACGGAATGGTGGTGTGTTCGATCGGCTTTCCGTCGGGACGGGTGATCGTCTGCACACGAGCAATGCCAGGAACGCGGAAGATGGCCTTGGCGATCTTGTCGATCACCAGGAAGTCTGCCGAGTTGCGCAGATCGTGATCGCTTTCGACCATCATCAGTTCAGGGTTCATCCGGGCGCTGTCGAAATGCCTGTCCGCGACCGCGTATCCGATATTGGCCGGAGTGTCGTCCGGCATGAAGTGGCGTCCGTCGTAGTCGGTCTTGTAGCCCGGCAGCGCGAGCAGGCCGATCAGCGAAAGCGCGCACGTGGCCACGAGAATCGGACCCGGCCACCGCACGACGACGACGCCGATCCGGCGCCAGCCGCGCGAGTTGATCGCACGTTTGGGTTCGAAGAGCCCGAATCGGCTACCGATGACGATGACGGCGGGGCCCAACGTCAGCGCGGCGATGACCGCGACGAGGATGCCCACCGCACAGGGCACCGCCATGGTCTGGAACCACGGCAACCGGGTGAACTTCAGGCAGAGCAGCGCCCCGGCGATGGTCAACCCCGAACCGAGTACAACGTGGGCGGTGCCGTGAAACATCGTGTAGAAAGCGGTCTCCCGGTCTTCACCGTCGCCGCGCGCTTCCTGGTACCTGCCGATGAGGAAGATCGCATAGTCGGTGCCCGCGGCGATCGCGATCAGCGTCAGCAGACTCGTGGCGAATGTCGACAGTCCCATCACGCCCGCGTTGGCGAGCAATGCAACGATTCCCCGGGAGGCACCCAGTTCGATGAACACCATCAACAAGATCAACACCGTCGTGGCTATCGAGCGGTAGACGATCAGCAGCATGATGAAGATGACGACGAGCGTCACGAGGGTGGCCTTCGCCGCGCCCTTGTCGCCGGCGACCCGCTGGTCAGCGCCCAACGCCGCGCCGCCGGTGACGTAGGCCTTCACGCCGGGCGGCGCGGGTGTTTCCTTGATGATGTCGCGCACGGCGGCGATGGACTCGTTGGCCCGTGTCTCACCCATGTTGCCGCGCAGGTAGATCTGGACGTAGGCGGACTTGCCGTCGCTGCTCTGAGCACCCGCCGCGGTCAGCGGGTCACTCCAGAAGTCCGCGACGTGTTCGACATGCTCGGGATCGGCACGGAACGCCTTGATCAACTCGTCGTAGTAGTGATGCGCCTCGTCGCCGAGCGGCTTGTCGCTTTCGAGGATGACCATCGCGTTGCTGTCGGAGTCGAACTCTTCGAAGTTCGCACCGATGCGCTGCATGGCGATGAAGGCCGGCGCATCGTGTGCGTTCATCGACACGGTGTGCGCCTCGGCCACCTTCTCGAGCGAGGGCACGAAGACGTTCGTGACGACGGTCAGGGCCAACCAGGCGAGCACGATGGGCACGGCGAGCACGCGAATCGCGTGGGCGATCTTCGATCGCTCCGTGGTCACCGAACTCATGGTTGAACTACCGGCCCCTCACTGGTCCCCAAGAAGCCGCGCGCGCATTACACGACTCGTACCGCGTGTCATATATGTAGCCCGTCAAACTGTCACCTGTCAATCGGTGACACCGCAGCTCTGACAGCGGCTGTACAGGCTATTCACAGCCACTGGGCCGGCCGCCCCCGGTGAGCCCTTTGACGTTGTTGGGATCGGTAGCCACCCAGGGTCGATGTACTTGCCGCAGTGACGACGCCAAACCGGCAGCGTATGACGAAAGGGAACCAGCAATGAACATCGCGCCCACCCACATCCAGGAACAGGTCAGCCGCGTCGATCGCACGCTCAGCCTGGTCTACGGAATCCTGGCCGGGCTGACCGCACTGTGGTCCGTCTACCGCGTGTTCTGGCTGTTCTATTCGGCCGCGGTGTACTCGAGCGTGGGTTGGTCTCCCACCGCGTTGATCTTTCCCCTCGTGTGGTGGGGCATCGTGGCAGTCGGGTCGGGCTGGGTGTCGGCGGTCTTCCTGCTCCGATACGCCAAACAACCCTGAGGCGGGTGGGTAGCCGGGAGGGGTCGCAGACGCTGCGGCCCCTCCTCTGTATTCGTCACGGAAGTGCGGCAGGTGCTAACCGGACTCGACGGTGGTCACGTTGGCGAGGCCGCTGACCTTCAGGACAGGCATGAGGATGGGGTTGACGACCAGCCGGATGCGATCGGCGTGGCCGAACAAGGCATCGATGGCAGCGCTGTCCAGATACTCGACGCCAGTGAGGTCGATCGTCAGCACCCCGCCGTCGCGCGCCGGCGGGGTCATCGCATCGGCGATCGCCGCGG